>NZ_JBEAIU010000026.1:0-197299 GCF_040065135.1 Klebsiella sp. CN_Kp066
GATGCACCTTGATAAAGGTCACCGGCACGCCTGCCGCCACAAAACGTTTCTCCACCTCATCAATCACGTGACCGGCTGCGCCGTTGCCGGAGTTCACCACCAGCTTCAGCGGACGGGTGAAGCTGGCCAGGTTCACGTAGCCCATCAGGTGGTCCACGTACTCCTGCAGCACCGATATCTGACGCAGGGTGCCGCGACGGGACGCGTCCACCGGCGCAAACTGGTTCTCTTCCGCCAGGCGCTGGATATCGCGCAGCCCGGTGTCACCGCTGATGGGCTTCGCGTTTTCACGCACCAGCTTCATGCCGTTGTAGTTCATCGGGTTATGGCTGGCCGTCACTTCTATCCCGCCGTCCACGCCCAGGTGGAAGGTGGCGAAGTAAATCTCTTCGGTCCCGCTCAGACCAATATCCAGCACGTCCGTTCCCGCATCCATCAGGCCTCTGGCCAGCGCCAGCTTCAGCGACTCGCTGGTCAGACGCACATCGCCACCCACCACGATCGTTTTCGGCTTCAGAAATTCACCGTAGGCGCGTCCGATACGGTAGGCGATATCTTCGTTTAATTCTTCGCCCAGTTCACCGCGGATATCGTAAGCTTTAAAACAATTTAATTTTGCCATCTATTTAATCCTTAAATACAAATTAGCAACGACCATACTGGTCTTTAATACGGATAATGTCGTCTTCGCCCAGGTAGGAGCCGGACTGGATCTCCAGCACTTCCAGCGGGATACGTCCCGGATTCTCGAGGCAGTGCTCGGCACCAATGGGAATAAAGGTCGACTGATTTTCAGTCAGCAGGAACTGTTTGCCGTTGACCGTTATCTGCCCCGTCCCGGCGAGGATCACCCAGTGCTCGGCGCGGTGGTGGTGCATCTGCATGGAGAACGCCCCGCCCGGCTTGACGGTGATACGGTTAACGTTGAAGCGCGGCGTCTGGACCACCACATCGCTGCGGCCCCACGGACGGTAGATTTCGCGGTGTCGTTTGTATTCGCTGCGCTGGTTGGCCTTCAGGTACTCCACGACCTTTTTCACGTCCTGGGCGCGGTTTTTATTCATCACCAGCACCGCATCCTTGGTGCTGACGATCACCAGGTCCTCAACGCCGATAGCCGCCACCAGCTTTTCGTCGCTGTTGATGTAGCAGTTCTGGCTGTTGTGCACCCAGGCATCGCCGGTCAGTACGTTGCCCAGCTCATCTTTCGGGCTGACGTCCCACAGGGCTGACCATGAGCCGACGTCGCTCCAGTCTGCGTCCAGCCCTACCACCACCGCATCGGCGGTCTTTTCCATCACCGCATAGTCAACGGATTCGTCGGGACAGGTGCTGAACACCTCATGCGGGATGCTGATAAAGTCGCTGCCGCTGTCGGCGGCGCGGACCGCAGCCGTGCAGACTTCGAGAATATCCGGGCGGAATTTTGCCAGTTCGGAGAGATACTTTTTCGCCCGGAACATGAACATGCCGCTGTTCCAGTAATATTCTCCGGAGGCCAGATAGGCCTGCGCACGCTCCAGGTCCGGCTTCTCGACAAAGCGGGCGACCTGATAAGGCGTATGCTCCCCTTCCCCCAGCGCATCACCGCGCTGGATATAGCCGTAGCCGGTTTCGGGGGTGTTCGGAACGATACCGAAGGTGACCAGATGGTCAGCCTGCGCATACTGCTCCGCGACGCGAATGGCGTCGTGGAAGACCTGCTGATTATTGATGATATGGTCCGCTGCCAGGACAAGCATCAGCGGGTCATCGCCATTCTGCGTGGCCTGCAGCGCCGCGAGGGCGATGGCCGGAGCCGTGTTGCGGCCCACCGGCTCAAGGATGATATTTTTTGACAGTTTACCGAGCTGCCTCAGCTGTTCAGCCACCAGAAAGCGGTGCTCTTCATTGCAGATAACCATAGGCTCATGGGTATCCAGACCGGAGAGACGCGAGATGGTTTCCTGCAACATGGAGTTCTGCCCGTACAGTCGGAGAAACTGTTTTGGATAGAGTTCACGGGACATCGGCCACAGGCGGCTACCGGTGCCACCCGCCATAATCACAGGAAGTAACATGATAAAATCCTTAATAAAATGAAATATTAAATATGACGTTATGGAAGTAATGACTTCTTCTTTTGCAAATTTTGACAAAATTGCAAAAGAAGAAAGATTAAAAAAATTTCGGAGGGAATATAAATCTTATATTTTCTAATAAAAACTGAAATTAGATTCCGTGTTATCCCGTTAAAAAACAACCTGGCTCTTGCCAGGCTGTTTTATCACGAATTAATCAAGCCATTCAGTATGGAATACACCTTCTTTATCGGTACGCTTATATGTGTGCGCGCCGAAATAGTCACGCTGCGCCTGAATCAGGTTAGCGGGCAGAACAGCGGAACGATAGCTATCGTAGTAGGCAATAGCCGCAGAGAAGGTTGGAACCGGAATACCATTCTGCACTGCATATGCAACCACATCGCGCAGCGCTTGTTGATAATCATCGGCGATCTGCTTGAAGTAAGGCGCCAACAGCAGGTTGGCAATACCCGCATTCTGCTCATAGGCATCAGTGATCTTTTGCAGGAACTGAGCACGGATGATGCAGCCTGCACGGAAGATTTTTGCAATCTCGCCGTAGTTCAGATCCCAGTGGTATTCATCAGACGCAGCACGGAGCTGGGAGAAACCTTGAGCGTAAGAGACGATTTTGCCCAGATAGAGAGCGCGACGAACTTTCTCAATGAACTCTGCTTTATCACCAGCAGTCTTCGCTTGCGGCCCGGTAAGAACCTTAGAAGCAGCAACACGCTGGTCTTTCAGGGAGGAGATATAGCGAGCAAAGACTGACTCAGTGATAAGCGATAGCGGTTCGCCCAGATCCAGAGAACTCTGGCTGGTCCATTTACCGGTACCTTTGTTTGCTGCTTCATCAAGGATCACGTCAACCAGGTATTTACCCTCTTCATCCTTTTTGGTGAAGATGTCTTTGGTGATGTCAATCAGATAGCTGCTCAGCTCACCTTCATTCCACTCAGTGAAAGTTTGCGCAAGCTCTTCATTAGAAAGCGCCAGGCCACCTTTCAGTAAAGCGTAGGCTTCAGCGATCAGCTGCATATCGCCGTATTCGATACCGTTGTGAACCATTTTGACATAATGACCAGCACCATCCGCACCGATATAGGTTACGCACGGCTCACCGTCTTCTGCAACTGCGGCAATCTGCTTGAGAATTGGCGCAACCAGTTCATAAGCTTCTTTCTGACCACCAGGCATGATAGAAGGACCTTTAAGCGCGCCCTCTTCACCGCCGGACACACCGGTACCAATGAAGTTAAAGCCTTCTGCAGAAAGTTCGCGATTACGACGAATAGTATCCTGGAAGAAGGTGTTACCACCATCAATGATGATGTCACCCTTATCCAGGTAAGGCTTCAGAGAGTCGATGGCACTGTCAGTGCCTGCACCCGCCTTCACCATTAACAGGATACGGCGCGGAGTCTCGAGTGATTCAACAAACTCTTGCACTGTATAATGTGGGACCAGCTTCTTGCCGGGATTCTCGGCAATCACTTCTTCGGTCTTTTCACGGGAGCGGTTGAAAACGGAGACGGTATAACCACGGCTCTCGATGTTGAGCGCAAGGTTACGCCCCATCACTGCCATACCGACAACCCCGATCTGTTGCTTGGACATTACATACTCCTGTCAGGTGTGGTCACTGCGACTGTTCGCAGCTTAAATGTGATGATTATGTTAGCGCAAAGGAAGTATGACGCATAGAGCATTTCATAAGAATATGTAAGCGTACTAGACGTAAATTATAGAGAAAATTTTACTCTTCGTTTTTAAGCAATAAACAACTCAATTCGGTTGCTTTAGTCCATTCGTTAAAATAACCACTATTTTTTCCGTAAGAGTTATCAATAATTTTACTTTTGCGATTTACCAAACATGATAGAATGTGCCCATGCATTCGCGATGTAATTATAGTATTATATTTTGAGAAATAACGCGCACTCCGATTAACGACACGGGAAGAATGTTTATCCCATAAAAAATAAACAATATTTTTCAAAAAATTAGAATTGCACTTATAAGCAAAGCGAGAGATTTTTTTTAGTAAAGCTTCATATCGAAACTCATTTAACTTAATGAAATTTTCCCAATCCACGCTTTGAATATTGCTATTGTTCGCAAAAGATAATTGTAGATCGTTTTTTTCTTTATCTACACGGAGAAAATATAAAGGCTCTTTTATAGTTGGATTGGAAACTGGGAGATTGCCATATAATTGATGTGCCATATCGGGCATTAAATAAACCTTATCACTGAATTTCTGAAAAAGTTCGTAGGTCTTGGAATCTCTAGCAAATAGGATCACATCAGAATGCCCTCTAAATACATTTATGTCGTGATTCAATTTTATTGCATCTGAAAAATGAGCAGTTTGAGGAAAGATGATAATTCTATTATTTTTAAAGTTATTAATTAAACTTAAACGTAAGTTTTGATGAACATTATATAGATCACCAAAATTGCCGCCTCCATGACATATCAATGTAGTTTCAGAATTGATATTTTTCTTCAATTCATCAACACTATAATCAATAACAGATCTATAGAACTTTACGTGTATATCATTATCTTCAAAAAATTGCTGTGTACCTTGAAAAATTAATAAATCACCAACATTATGATGTAATGGATAGTCTAAGAAAACAACATTATTTTTATCTTTAATGTGCTTAACTATAGATGACAAATTATTTTTTAATATTAACATTTGTTTATTGAGCAACATCTAAAACTCCAAGGAATTAACGAAGAATTATTTTCTTAGTTTTAATTAAAAAAGCCATGGTAAAAGAATACGTAATTACACCCAATGCAATTTCTAAAGTTATCGAAATAATATTCGACAGGACGAACCTCTCTGATAATATCCTAAATGCTACCATTACGAATATCATTATGGCCGTAACAACAAAAGGTAAAATAATTGGCCGCAATTGTTCAAACGCGTTTATATGTAGTATTTTGTTTACAAGATAAATCCCAAGAGGAATTGTAATCAACACTCTCATGGAAGACCATGCAAGCATAGTCTCGTATAGTGAAAACTTTGCAGTAACTAAAGCTGCCGCAATAGCCACAAATGCTGAAGTAAATGATAAAAAGAGAAATCTCCTTGACTCTCCCACGGCCTTCATAAGTTGACTTACAAATATCCTTGAAAACATTATTGCATTCATAATGGCGATAATTTGGATTATTGGTATCGCCTCAACCCATTGTGTACCTAACACAACAGGAATCCAGTATTGGCAAGTAAAAGCCAAACCTACAAAAGCAGGCATTGATACTATATTAAATAACTTCGTAGCATTGAAAAAGAAACTTGCAAGTTTTTGACGGTCATCTTGAACTGACGAAAAAACGGGAAGCGCCATTCGACCAATAACAGTATTAAGGATATTTAGTACTGCATCCGTAAGTCTAGTTGAAATATTATAAATACCTAATTGAGTAGTGCCATGAAAATTTAATATAAGCAAACTAAAAACCCGTGTGAGAACGGTCCAAAGTAAGTTTTCCAACATTACAAAAAGACCAAATCTACAAAGTTCAATAAACTGTCTGAAATTAAAGTAGTAACCTCTTGGTATAATATTTCGGGATTGATAGAAAATCAAAATGAACGCTATTAAATATTGAAAAAGGTTTGCAAAAACAATGCTCCATAATCCATAGCCATATAGGGCCATAGGGATAGCAATAATAAAAAAAACAACTCGCGAAATTAGATTTCGCTTTGTTAAAACACTTACATCAAGATTTTTTAATAATAGCCCTGTTGGTAATATAACTAACAATTGAAGAGCAGCACCAATTCCTTCAAAAACCAATACTAAACCTACAACTTTACTCGAGCCGAAAAAATACAAATAGAAAGCGATAGATAAGCAAATGCATAGTACAATGAGCGCACTTGCACATGATCCCCAAAACACTGTTAATTGATGATTAATAGATAGATTTTTCTTTTGGATAACAGCCTCAGATAAACCCAAACTAAATATCAAAACAAGTAGTGCTGCAATTATTTGAGCTGCAGCAATTTGGCCATAATCTTCTGGCTTTAATATCCTGGCTAAAAATACAATTGATATTACACTTAAACCAGCAGAACTTATGGCTTCAAATGCAGACCAAAGTGCTGCACTCCTAATTTTATGTTTACTTATCAATTATCAAACCTTATATGATTAATAAACGGCTATAGCTTTTAAAGAATAAATTTCGAAATCTGACTCATTGCAATCCTATATTTTATAATTGCAAAGGTGATCAGAAGCGATACTTAGATAACGCAACTAAATAGTTACGAACATTCCAAAAAGCCATTGTTAAATGCTTTTTAATTTGAGTTGTATATTTATTCTTTAGAAGAAGCTTGATTTTTTTTAAAAATGAAATCTCTACATCAATTTTAGCATCGCTATATTTAACAATCCTTTCTTTTTCAATCCAACTATCACTTAAATCTAAAGGGTGGTGAATAAATGAAGCCAAAAAGATATCGTCAATAACACCTTTTCTTTTAAAATAAGCCCATTCATCAGCCAAGTAAAAAGACTCTTGAAATTCTGAAATCATTTTCTGTGCTGTCGTTCTATGTAACATGTAGCAACATGTTCTAAAAACATATTGTTCACCGGCCACAATTCGATAAAACTTTTGCTGGCCAATATATCTGTTACCTGATATCGCACGAACAACTTTGTGGCGATTGTTCAAACCATCTTGGCCGCCTAAAATATATAGAGTTCCAGGTTTAAGGCTGGAGTAATCCAACGACTGAATAAAATTTTTGAATTCTTTATCAATTATAGCATCATCTTCAAGTATACATATCCATTCATCAGATGATTGCAAAAAACTTTTATAGACATTTATATGACTGAACGTACAACCAATTTCACCGTCAGTTGGTTTCTTATCCTTACGCTTTAAAAATGACTCCAGAGGAAGACTTTCCTTTATTTCCTTAGGGATCTCTTTGCCATAGATAGCATCAGAAAAAGTAAACTCCAAGTCATTCGCAATGAAATCTTTTTCTATTTTGAAACGACGCTCTTTATCAAACGGCAAAGATATTACTTTAATTCTCATTTGACCCTCGTAAAATAAAACCAAGTAAACTGACTCAGAATTTTACTTATTAACCTAAATTTACTTATCCCTGGCCTCAAAAAAACTTTCAACGATATTTATAGCTTTATCATTGTTTGATAGCTGTTTTCCTAAGTAGCCAAAAATTTTATTCCTAACCTTAAGATACAGTTTCCCTAATAAAGCCCCAGAATACATTGTATTATTCGTCTGATTTAAAGCATTATTAGTATGTTCAATTTCTTGAACAAAACTTAATAAACCAGGATCACAATATACCTGAGAGTTTGACAACTCAATTATCTTGCTAATCCAAATATCATCAGTTCTAGGAATTAGATCACGAAAATCATCTAGCTCGAGAAACTCATCTTTTATATGTCTCCTCATTAAAATACAACCACCAACCCCAGTAACAATGAAGTTAGTAGCAAATAGTTTCTGCTCGGCACAAACATGGAACATGTTATAACTTTGTCTCTTACCGAAAAAGTTAAATACCTTAACTCTGACACGAGAAGCTACAACATATTTCCGTTCAAACTTTTCGAATGTCTGAACCAGACCTTCGAACCAAGTATTAGCATATATAACATCATCATCGACATAAACAATTACATCTTCATCAGTAGACGAACGTAATGCAGGGATAACCTTTCGATAAGGACCATTATTATCCACATAATGAACTCGAATAATATCATGAATATTATTAAGTTCATTAACCCAATTCGGTAATGACGAAATTCCTTTATCAGCCATGAACGGCTCATGAGAGATCCAAAGATTAATTCTTTCAGGTAATAAACTTTGATGTAAGAGGGACCATAAAGTAGCTGAACATAAATCTAATCGACTATGAGTTGTAGTTAGGTTAACGCTTATCATAAGATTCTCTGCATTTTTTTCTTGAGAAGAGCAATGATTAATCTAGTTAAATCCACTTTATATTCCCATAGTTTTCTATACGCCTTCGGCGTTACAAACCAAACACGTATAACTTTAAAGTTTTCAAAACAAAGGAACAAAAAAGAGTATAAAGACCACTCCAGATACATTTGAATAGAACGGCTATTAAATTTTCCGTGCATATCTAAAGTTGCTTCTTCAAAAGCATTAAATCGCTCTGCTATATATTCTAAATTTTTCTTCGAGTTAGTAAGAGAGCCAACCGTTCTTTTTTGGAAATACAAAACATCTTTTATAACGCATATTTTCTCAGCCCCGCCGACCAGTCTCAATGTAAATAGATGGTCCTCATGCGCAGCACGCTGTGTAAAAATAGCCTGAGAATGAATTGCTAATTCTCGGCGAAATACATATGTCCACACTGCTGAAGACCAATTTTCGGACGTAAACATATCGATTAGAAAAGCATCACGGTCCAAGTAATCAATATCATTAAGAAATGATAGTTTGGGGGCTATTTTCTCATAAGGGGGGGTTGATGATATTATTTCAGAACTGTAATACACCATATCTGGCTTATTAACTATAGCTGAAAATATTTTTTTTATGAAATCAGGACTAATAATATCATCAGCATCAAGAAAAAAAACATATTCGCCAGTAGCTTTTTCTAAGCCTCGTTGCCGGGCCTTTGCAGCACCAGAATTAGCGAAATCATATAAGAAGAAATTATTGAGTTTATGTAATTCAATCTTTTCTCTAATAACATTTGAAGTTCTGTCTATTGAGCCATCGTTAATGAAAACAACTTCAATATTTCGATGGTTTTGTGATACTAGTGAATTAATAATATTTACTATATTACTCTCGCAATTATAGCAAGGTATAACAATTGATAAATCCATTAGATTTCTCAAAAATAAATTAATAAAAATTTTTAAGTAACATTAGAAAAAAATTGCATTTTTAATAGGCACCATCTTTACGCAAGACAACACCTATAGTCTTAAACAAAATTGCTATATCGTTCCACATAGACCAGTTTTTAACATACCAAGCGTCGAGATAAACTCTAGTCTCGTAATCGACATCGCTACGACCACTTACTTGCCAAAGCCCCGTCATACCAGGTTTGCTTAGTAAATAATAGTCAACTTCATCAGAATAACGTTCCAGTTCAGCTGTAATAATAGGTCGTGGCCCAACCAAACTCATTTCACCTTTGAGTACATTAAAAAGTTGCGGTAGCTCATCTAAGCTAGTTTTACGCAAAAATTTTCCTATCTTTGTAATTCTCGGGTCGTCTTTTAATTTAAAAGTTGCCTCCCATTCCGCCTTAGCAATAGGATCAGAATTTAATAATTCTTCAAGTACTTCTTTAGAATTTACGACCATAGACCGGAACTTAAGACATTTGAATGGGTTACCGCCTTTTCCAATACGCTCGTGCCCATATATAGCAGGACCATTATCTTTTTTTACTTTCAATGCGATATAAATAAGCAGTGGTGAGCTAATAGCGATAATTGAGAGAGATCCAACAATATCAAATAATCTCTTTATAATTCTTGAAGACATTTTTGCAAGATTTTGATGTACCCTAAAAATCATGACTTCGTGGCTAAAAATAAATGACATGTCGGTGCTATCTAATGGCATACCACGTAACGTTGGTATTACTGAAACGTATCGATAGCCATTAATCATAAATACTCTAAGCCAATCATTTCGTAAATTACCTTCGTTAGATTCTAGCGCAACAATAAATTGCGTCCTCTTATCAAATTTCTGTACGAGTTCACTTGGTGTAACTTCTTCTATTGGAATTCCATTAATCGTTCTTTTAGAATCTAGTTTTGTTTCATTTGAAATAAAGCTTACTACATTAAAGCCCAAGTTAGTTTCACTATTAATGGCTTTACATGCTTCTGCGGCATTGACACCATCGCCGATTATGATTGTGTCACGTTTCCAAAGCCCCATGATATCTAGGAATTTTTTGGTCAACATTCTTAAGGAGGGAACCAATATAAGTACCATTATCCATGTCAGGCACCATACGTAACGGGAAAAATACCAATTAGCAAAAGACATTACTGCAATTTCAATTACTGCAAAGATCACTAATGTCCTAAGAATTTCTTTTAATTCAAACCAGAAAGTTTTACGGTAGAAATAATGACGTAATCTAATAGAATACCAACCAACACAACATATGGCCATACAGATATGGAAGGTGATCCAATCGTCTATATGACCGTTCTGAACTAAACTCCCTCCATTAAGAAGGAAAGTCTTAACAAAAGAAATAGCTATATAAATAGATACAGTAAATCCAATAAAATCAGATAATGCTAATAAAATGCTTGTCCAAAAATTTCTTGCTAGACGAGTCATATATCCTCACCAAACATAAACTCATACAATGAAGAGTATCCGCGCCTCAGATTAGAGGTATAACGAAATAACCTATGTATGTCTTAATTAGTATATTCTGTTAACGATAACTTTGCGATATCGGATTATTTCATTATGATTAATAAACGATCTTCTTATCATTTTGAAATTCATTCCATTTGCTTTCTATAAAAGCTGAGATTTCATTTTGAAACCGTTCAACAGAAAACCGCAACGCATTATCGCGACAATTATTAGGAATAAAAGCCTGAATATTTGATTCAAACACAGATATGGCATCAATTAAAGATTTAACTTCTTGTTTCTCGAAGAAAATCCCCGTAGGTTTATCTACACCATAAGGACGGACTGTTTCCAGAGATCCTCCCTTGCCGAAGGCTATTACAGGAGTTCCACAGGCTTGAGCCTCCACTGGGGTGATACCGAAATCTTCTTCTGCAGCAAAAACAAATGCTTTAGCTTTTTGCATATGCTCTTGCATAACTTTATTTGATTGATAGCCTAAAATTTTCACATTGGACGTGGCCTTTGATTTAATTTTATCCATTTCTGAGCCATCACCTATAACTATAAGCTGTTTCTCGGGCATCAAACTAAAAGCTTCAACAATAAGATCCATTCGTTTGTAGGGCACCATCCGGGAAGCAGTGAAATAGTAATCTTCTTTATCTTCACATAGTGAAAATCGATTAACATCAACTGGAGGATATATTACTGTAGAATTGCGACCATATACTTTTTTGATCCGTCTTGCTATAAAATGTGAGTTTGCAATAAAATGATCGACGCCATTAGCTGTCCGATAATCCCAAATTCGAATTTTATGTAAAAGCCATTTAGCTAGTAGCCCTTTCAATCCTTTATTTAAGCCTGCTTCTTTAAGATATTGATGCTGTAGATCCCACGCATAACGTATCGGTGAGTGCACATAGCAGATATGAAGCTGATCAGGCCCAGTAATAACTCCTTTGGAGACTGCATGGCAGCTTGAAAGAACAATATTATGTTTAGACACATCGAGTTGTTCAATGGCTAAAGGCATTAATGGTAAATATTTGTGGTATTTTGACTTTGCGGCAGGTAGTTTCTGGATAAAACTTGTGATTGCACTTTTTCCCTTGAAAAGAGACCGATCTTTACTAGATAAGAAATCAACAATCGAATATAAATCAGATTCAGGATAAACCTCAATAAACTCTTTGATTACTTTTTCTGATCCAGCATAAGTTACAAGCCAATCAGCAACAATCCCAACATTCATATCATGCATAGTATATCCTTCATCAAACTGATGATATTTTAAATAATGATAAGGTGGTGTGTAGCGACCTTTAGTTAAATATAAAACTAAGATTATTATTATTTATAATATGATCTATATTGTTCGGCAATGTACTTAGATTTAAATATATCAGCGTGACTAATTGCGTCTACAGGTTCTTTAATTCGAGATAATCCCTTTTCGAATCCTTCGAGTAAATTATCAGAGATAATAATGTTATCCATTATTTTAGAAAGTTCAGGCAGCGCACCAGATTTGGTTGTAATAACTACTTTGTTAGCCAAAGCGCATTCAACGACAGTCCTCCCAAACGGCTCATTCCATTTTATCGGAAGCACAACTAAATCAATAGCGTTTATAAATTCCTCAAGTATCATATAACCTTTAACTATAACCCCAGCTGAATTAGCAACGCTCGAAAGATTTTTTTCAGTTCCGTTATTTAAAAATCGTCCTGCGGCAATAAATTCATAATCCAAATTACTTTTATATTTCTCAGCTAACCTACAGTACTCATCGAATCCTTTTTCATATGTCAAACGCCCTAAAAAACCAATCCTGATTTTATTGTGTGAATATGTCTCACTTTTAATCGTATCAACTGCATTGTATATTACACCAGATTTTGCATTAGCAAAAAAACCATTTTTTTTATGTAATTCACATATAAAATTGCTAATTCCAATATATGTGTCTACGCGATGACTAATACTTTTTTTAATATATGACCAGAACGCAACCTCGAGACAATTTGTATTCATATTTTTATCATTTTTAAAAAGAGTACTATTAGGATGAAATAAATAATAATCTCGTGAAGTATGAACTAATTTAATGTTGAATTTTTTAACAGCATTCCACACACATACTGAGAAACCTGAAAGGTTATTTGTATGCACTACATCAGGTGCAAAATTACGAATTTCATTGATCACTTCTCGGCGCATGAATATATTGTAAATATCTAACACATGCCACAATAATTTCTTAAACGAAGATTTTTTTTGATCTGAATACGGCCAATAAACATTTCTTATCGGAAGGCTTATAACATTCACACCGTTGATAAACCTTTCCTCTCTTATTTTATTTTCACTTAATGTAATTACACAAACCTTTTCCCCTTGGCGTACTAATTCCTCGGCGAGCAACTGTACAGAAATTTCCGCGCCTCCTACCCTATAAGGGTAATAAAGGGCATTAAATATCATAATCTTCATTCTTCATCCTTAAATTAGTTAACAGCTTACAAATTAACCGATATTTTCAATGGCTGTAATTACTAATATTTGACAGGAATAGTTTATTATCAAGTGAAATAGTTTTTATACTTTTACCACAAACCAATTGTGCATGATTATAGTTTTTTATATCTTGAATCAAACACTGTTCTATTAAGGGTTTATTTTTCAGAAAGTACGTTGCGGCACTTTTTTCTTGAAATTCGTTCGTAAAAAAACCAAATCGATGCTCTTTATTTCTATCATCATTTCCATCGTCTTTCAGGTCATACCACCATATACCTTTAATATAATCTCGAGACTTTGCCATCAAAGTATATTTCAAAGCAAAAAGAGCCGCTATATCTTCAGTTACACCCCATCTACCCTTATAGGTAGGCACACCTATCTCCGTGATATATAATGGAATAACTTTTCCGTACCGTTCAATTAGTTTATTTTCGAAGGAATCAATCATAGCTAGATTTCCTTCAGCACTTTCTTTAACAACCGATCCTGTATTATAAGTATACGGATGAAGAGAAAGTCCATCAATGTAATCCATGAGCCCTCGATCCAACAAATCAATAATCCATTTTCTATCAGTTTCATTATTCGGATTAAATGAACCTGTGACTATTATTGCACTTGGATCAATTTTCCTTATAGCTTGAGAGGTTTCTTTAACAAGTTTAAAATATACATCGTCTGATGGTCTATATTTTTGAAGTCTTGGCTGAATACCAGTTCCTAAAAGCCATTCATTCCATATTTCATAATATTTGACCTTCCCTTTATATCTTTTTGCAACCCATGCTGCATATTGTGCAAAATGACTAATATCTGTATCGCTTTGTGGATATCCTCCCCCTGTATATTTGATATGCCCATAGTCTAGTATGAGCATAGAGGATATATTTCCATAATTTTGTGCAATACTGAACAGATCATCATTTTTTTTTCTATATTTTGGGATCGAGAATGTACCATCCCCGTTATCTACATTAGTCCAAGGTAATTCATCTCTTATGGAGGTAAAGCCATATTTTTTTGCTAGTTCAATATAATACTTACTATTTTCTGGGTAATAAGAAATATGAGTTCCTATTCCTATTTCAAATTGCTGGGCATAAGATATATTGATAGACAAACCAATCGCGAGAACCATAAAAAGCGCAATTTTCTTTATTATCTCAAAGATAATAAGCAATGAAGTTCTACCATGCATTTTATCGTTCATGCAATCTCCGTTACTGATGGTTTTATGGAAGAGTATTTAAAGAAGTTTCTATTTTTGCGATAGTTTTTTTCCACGTATATATTTTCGCTCTTTCTAATCCTTTTTTACTTAGAATAGCCCGTAACTCATTATTAAAATATAATTCTTCTATAGCTTTTGTAATACTTTGTTGATCTAATGGATCAACCAAGTAAGCGGCATTTCCAGCAACTTCACCTAAAGATGTGTTTTTAGAAGTGATAACTGGTGTTCCACATGCCATAGATTCAATTACTGGCAATCCAAACCCCTCGTATAGTGAAGGGAAAAGCAAAAATTCTGCACCTTTATAATATTCTGCAAGTTTTATGTTGGATAATCGCCCTGAAAAAATAACTTTATCTTCTATATTATGAGATTTTGCTAATTCAATAAGTTTATCAGAGGGGTCGCCGCTAAATACAATTTTGACCTCTTTATCTATTTGAGCTTGGATAAATCCCAAAAGAGCTCTTTCTTCATTTTTATGCTCTTTCCTGTTTCCAACAACAAAAATATATTTATATCCCGGAGAGTGCAAGTTGCAGTTTTGTGAGAATTCATCAGAAACCCCGTTGCCTACTACAATTATTTTCTCCGGATTAACACCAGACCATTCAATGATTCTTTTTTTTGAAAACTCAGAAACAGTAAAAATAAGGGCGCAGTGCTGACATGCTCTTTTTAATACCATTTCATAATAGACTCTTTTTAAAAAAGAAGAGTTGTATGATAAATCAATATGATTCAAATCATGAATAGTAATTATACATCTCTTTAAAAAGAAATATGGTGCATTATACCCCGGTGAAAAAAAGTAATTACGCTCCTTCAAAAGGAAGCCTGTCAATTTTAAGACATCAAATTTACCGGCAGGGTTTCCATTCAATGGCAAATCAACGAAATTAACGCTAGCTTTACGAATTTCATTTGCGAAGCGCCCAATACCATGTTCACCGCACCATCTAGAATCAAAATTAATTTTTTTCATTTAGAGCATCTATCCGTTGCATATGTTCGGTTTCTGTCGAACTATAAACTGAGACTAAATAAGAATAAATGAATATCAGTGGATATAAATAAAAGCCAATTAAACCTGCACTAGATATCACAAATAAGGATGCTATATAGAAAGAATGGCAGTAATAGGTCTTTACTTTAAAAGATTTAGGTAACTTCCCTAAAAATAATAATAGCGAGAATACAAAAAGAGCAAGACCAAACAAACCACAAAAACCATAGAACGCATAATATGTACTTTCAACTAAATACGCTTCATTGCCACCTTTACCAAAGAGTACATATAGAAAGTAACTTTCCATATCTTTTAATAGAATAGCAATTTGTGTTTGTCTTAAATCTATAGAGCTTGTATCCGCACCGAATATGAAACCATTAATTTTGTCGACAAATAAAATACCAAAGCGTCCCATGTACATCCATAGAGAATCATAGACAAGATATCCAATATAAATTGCTATAGCTCCTAAAAAGACAGGAATTGTTTTATATGTACCTTTTAACGACAGCATCATTAATCCACCCAATCCGGCCAACATTATGTAACCCGTTGCAGTGTTTTGCATGATGAGCACTACGATGAAAATGATGTTATAAATCGTTTTTTGCTTTTTGTTTCTAATAAAGAAAATCGTAAATATAATTGCAACGATTATTACGAAACTGTCCATGGTTGGATAGCCAATAGACAACCGACCAGCCCAGTTTCTGGAACTTAAATTAGCCGACAAACCAGTTAAAATGAAAAAAAGAGTAATAAGGCAATACATTATTGTGAAGTTAGCATAGCGTTTAGGAATTTTATAATATATATCAGGATACAAGAGACTTAAAAAATATAAAGAATTTATTAGACAGTAAAGCGCTAATAGTTTAATCCATACACTCCAACCGCCGAACCCTAACCCAGCTCTTATAATTGTAGTATCAGCATATTTAGTAGTGGCGAAACTAACAAATAATAAGAATAATAAAAAAATGTTAAACCCAATTATTATTCCTTTGCTTATTTTTATTTTTTTCCTTATTACTAACATAAGCAGCAATGAAAAAAGAGCAATTGCAGCTAACTCTTTAATATATGAGATTGGATTGTCAGGAAAAAAGGTATCCCTCAAGCCATCTAAAGTTGCAAATAGTAAAACTAATGTCACTAGAAAATGAATAATTTTTTTCATAATTAAACTTATTTATATAGATGTTTGTTTTATTAGGTAACCTTTCTATCGTTTTATTAATTTTTTCCCAAATTTCTCTTATGTCACACATATTGAATAAAGGGGCAATACTGCCCCTTATTTTTTAGAGAGTATTATTTTTGTTCATCCGTATATGAATACCCATAGTGGTTATACCCATACCCATAATAGCTACTCGCTTTTTTGACTACCCCATTAAGGATACATCCTTTAACCGAAACACCGCTTTGTTCAAAACGTTTAATACTAACATCAATTTCCTTAGCTGTGTTTTCCTCAAAACGTGCGACTAAAAGAGTTGTACCTACATAGCGACCGATAATTGCGGCATCCGTTACAGCCAACACCGGAGGTGTATCGATAATAACCAAATCATAATTAACACCAGCCCAATTAATTAATTCCGAAAAGTTTTTATGCATTAATAATTCAGCAGGGTTAGGAGGGACAATCCCTCTCGAAATAAAATCAAAACCAGCACTTTCTATACACTGTACAGAATCCTGAACTTCCGTTTTCCCGGATAAAACATCAGACAGGCCTTTATTATTATTTGCGTTAAATAGCTTATGTACATATCCTTTTCGCATATCGGCATCGATAAGTAGTATTTTTTTCCCCGCTTGGGCAATAATTGCTGAAAGGTTAGTGCTAATAAAAGTTTTACCCACGTTTGGGCTGGCACCAGAAATCATTAACACATTATTGCGAGCTTCCATCATTGCAAAATGTAGACTTGTCCGTAAACCACGTATAGCTTCTATCGCTAAATCAGCTGGGTTATCAAGCGCAAGCAATGATTTATCTTCATGCTGGAATTTTCTTCCCTTTGCTTTCATCTTAGCGAGTGACTCAGAAACTGGTACACTTGCATAAACATTTATACCAAGCTCTTCTAATTGCTCTGGTGATTCAATGCCCCTTCTTAAAAACACGCGTAAAATTACTATGCCAACTGAGGTTAGTATTCCTAAAAACAACCCAATTATCACTATTAAAGTTTTTTTAGGTTTTATGGGATTAGGATCTGTAACAGCATCATCTATTATTCGCACATAACCGATGGCACTTGATTTTGCGATACTAAGTTCCTGCTGTCGATTTAATAGTTGCATGTATACTGCACGACCAGACTCTACATCACGTCCCAGGCGCAAAACTTCTTGTTGTGTTGCAGGCATCGATGAAACACGTTTATTTAATTTAGCGCGTTCTTGCAATAGAGTACTTCTTTTCTCTGCAAGAGCTTTATAAGTAGGATGTTCTTTTGTATAGAGTTGAGATATCTCTGCTTCCCTAAACGTTAATCCGTTAAGTTGATTGTCAACATTTACAATCTGGTCAAGTACTGACTTCGCTTCCATTGTTAAATCAACGGAGTCTTTCTGTTGCCTGTATGCGTTGAGTTTGTCCTCAGCTTGATCCAATTCCATTCTTACTTGTGGTAATTGTTTATTAAGAAATTCTAAACTTTTCTCATCCTGTGCTGCCTGACGAGCTATATTTTGATTAAGATAATTTGCACTTATACTGCGAAGAAGATCAGTAGTACGAGACTGGTCCTCTCCGGTCAAGGTTAAATTCAGTATTCCTGAGCCCTTACCTTGATCGGTGACTGTAAATGTTTTTTGCAAATCAGAAATGGCATTTAGTCTTGTTAAGTATGTAATTGTGAAGCTGTCACCAGGTTTTGCTTCGATATTATCGACAAGTAAAGAAATGCCTTCATCATTTAGTAAAGTTCCAACTTTACCATTTATTACTGCGTTATTCCCTTCAATTTCAACCTTGAAATTTTTATTATCTACAACGGTTAAATTTAGTTTAGGCGTTTTCCCATTGACAGAATCAATATATAATCTACTAACATTAATCTTAGCTGGTTTTTCACCACTCAATCTGGCCCATCCCTGACCAAAGACCGGAAAAAAGTTCTGCTCAACTTTTGCTTGCAAATTTAAGTCATCAACTGTTTTACCTAATATCATTCTTGATTGTAAAAGAATAATTTCAGGTGCTGATTGTGGTTGACTATCCGGCAACATTTGACTTAGATCATTTAAAAGTACATTGCCTTGTTTCTGTTCAATCTGTATTAATGAATCAGCCTGATATACCGGAGTAGCAAACAATGCATATATAATTGCTACAGCTGTGAAAAATACAGATATAGTAATAATAAGCTTTCGGTGATCAATCAGTTCACCTATTATACGCCCCAGATCGATTTCATCGGAGTCTTGTGTATTCTTTTTATTCGCAATAGAAGACATTCGTAAAATTCCCGTTTATTTAGCTACTTAGCTTTTCAGCCCATTGCTGGCATGATTGCTCAATCAACTGATAAACAAATTCAAAGGCCTCTTTGCCTTGTCGATAAGGATCTGGTATATCCTTCTGCCCCATCCAGTGACCGAGTAACATCGTTTTCCCTCTTACTTCAGGAGAAACTCTACCAATATGCTCAAGATGGGTTCTTTCCATAACTAGTATGAGATCATACTCTCTTCCCATTGCCGCAGTGTATTGTCTTCCAAGATGGCCATCTAATGAAAGTTCATTCTGTGTTGCTATGGCTTGAGCACTTTTATCGGCAGGTTTATCAACTAAAGCTCCAGTTCCTGCTGAATCAATCTTCTTACCAGGCAATTTTTTCCGAAGTAGCCTCTCTCCGATTGGAGAGCGGCATATGTTTCCAGTACAAACAACTAAAATAGAATCAAACATTAGTTAGGCCATCTCTTGATGTAACGAATAGTTTCAGTCATATCATGCACTCCAGAAATAGTCGGAACCAATTGTGATATAACTCGGTTCCAGCGAACTAATGGAGCAGTTGTTACATAAACGATATCATAAGGCTGTAATTGAAATTCAGTGCCTAATACCATCGCAGAGGCATCTTGAGCGTTCAATTGATAGATATTAGCGATTTTACCTGCACTATCACCTTTTAACTGCCTTATTACAAATACACCCGTGGCATCGCTGGAGCCTTGCGACATGCCATCTGCGCTACCCAAGGCTTCGGCCAAGGTCATTCCACTTCGGTCCATCTTCAGTGTTGTTTGCTTCCCTACCTCTCCCATAACGAATACTTTTAAATCATCATTCCTGGGAACAAATAGTATATCGCCAGGATAAAGTAACTTATTCTGAGTTAGATCGCCTTTCTGCATCAATGCATACAATGATATTTTGGTATCTTTACCATTGTGCGTTAAAACAACATTACGCCAATCTGCATCTGCCGATAATCCGCCAGCAGCATTTATCGCATCCATAACTGTCAGCGGGATATTTGTAATCGCCTGCTGGCCAGATTTACTTACTTCCCCTGTAACATATGCTTTCTGAGAGCGAAAGGAAGCAACACTTACATCAACTTGCGGGCTTTCGATATATGTAGTTAATCTGTTTGATATTTCTTGTCGTACTTGAGATATTGTCTTTCCGGCGACTTGGACCTTACCGATATAAGGATAGAATATAGCCCCATCAGAATTTACCCAGTTACCAGTATCACTTGCGCTACGATATTGGCCTGCAGGAGTAGTTAATTCAGGGTGATCCCAAACCGTTACCATCAAGACGTCGCCAACACCGATTCGGTACTCATAACTTTTCAGTAAATTGTCTAACTGCGGATTTGGTCGCGCCATTACAGTTTCGGGACGAAGTTGATCCACTAAACCCGGAGTTAATGGATAAACATTCACCAGTTTATCCAAATCGTAGTCGCTATCCGGTAACTCAACTACGTTCTTACGCAGACTATTTAACCCCTGTCCCGGCAAAATGGTACAGCCTGATAAAAAGCCTATTGCTAATGCCAATGCCGAAAATCTAACAATTTTTTTCTTCATAATGTCACATCATCAGTAAACCAAAAGTTTCTAATCCCCGAACAACAGTCTATTTCCAGAAGCTGTGTTAAGGCTATAAATTAAAGGGAATTTCGATCCCGGCGCTTGCGCCTACATCATCGCTATCATTATGGTTCGCATCGGTATACCAGAGAGAAGTGTTCAGTCGTACCGATTTGTACACATCGCCACTCCAGCCCAGTTGCACACCTTTTAATGTATCTGAGTGAGGAAACGCCTTGTTGATTGACTGATTTTCTGGGTTAACCTTCGCATACGCTAAACGCGCGCTCCAGCGCTGATTATCCTCTGTCACCAGTTCAACTTTACCCGCAAAGAGTTGGCCATCACCTCCCATAGCATCACCGAGTGAGTAACCTTGCTGGTAGTAGCCATCTTTATAGATATGGTGCGTATAGCTATAGTTGGTGCGGCTCATGTTCGATCGGGTATCGTGAGCTTCCAGATACCAGTTGATGGCATCTTTACCCCAACCGTGGTGGCCTTCGACTCCACCAAGGAACATATTTGCTGAAGGTAAAAAGCCGGATTCATCTTCGCCAATCATTTGACCGTATAAGCTGACCGGCAGGCCCAGCGTAGGTTCCAATTTCAACTTAAAGTCAAAACCAGCAAGCTGGTTGCCTGGTTCATTGGGATCGTTTGCTTCGGTATTATCTTTACCCGTCAGGCCGTCCCAAAAATTACTAAACGACTCGGGTCTTCCCTCCCCTCCCCACTGCATAATGCGCGATGCGCCAAGCTCAAGTGACTGGAAGGGGGAAAAAGTCAGACGACCACCGATAATCTTGGTATGCGGTACGGCGGTATATTGATTCATCTGGCTGGCGGAGATCTGATACTGCCATGGGCCGATCCAGCGCAGCCACCAGGTTTCTGGCGCGGCCTGTTCAGCACGCTGCATCAAAAAGCCGGTCATCGGACGGGCAGCATCACCGCGAATCAGGCTGCCTTCGTAGCCTGGCCCCCACCACTGCGGCATCTGTCCAAAGGAAAGCCACTGGTTCCAGAACTTAACCGCCCCGTAGGCGCCGTTAGCATTAAAACGTGAACCATTGCTGATGCGTTCGTCGCCCTCAACGTTTCCCTGCAGGTGAACATCCCACCACTCGCCGCTGTTATTGAAGGCTAACGATAAAGAGCTGTCAGCAGGCTGATTCTGACCAAATCCCTGCGGGGTACCGGGCTTATCCGTTGAGGTATAGCCGCTGACCCGAAAATCTGCTTTCAAAGAATCGAGGCGCTGGTTGATTCGCGCCAGAACCACCTGTTCGGATGAATAAGAGGGCTTTGCTTTCTTTAGTGCCCGATTAATCTCTTCCTGACTTAACGGCCAGGTCGACAGGCTGAGATGAATAACGCCGCGGTCGGAGAGCCACGCCAGATCGTTGCGCAGTTCGTTGTCGTTCATTACCAAGCCGGAGGCATAGGCAAGTGAGCTGGCAGAAGTAAGCAGCCCTAGTGCGAGTGCGATTCGCGCGATTTTTATCATTGTACAAGATCCATTTTAAGCCCCGTTTCCGCAAGCTGGCGCGACAAGGGGAACACTGATAGATGCAGCGCCCTCTGACGCCAACCTTTGGTATGTTCGGTCTGCAGATTTTGACCGGAGAAAACGAAAGCATGTGTTATGGATCACATACCAACAGACGTTTTCATCATACGGCTCTATCTGCAGTACTCAATGTATGCGAAATTGTTATTGAAGGCCATTCCATCGCGCATCATACCCGCAGTTTCCTCTTGCCAGCCCTGCAGAACCTTCTCTGAGGTGGCGACAAACACGCAATTATATACAGGTTATGAAGATAATCACCTGGATGAAGGCCACTTTAGGAATTTCGGTCGCATGAAATGAGATGTGATATGCAGAAAATGCCAGCCCGCAGGTACGCTACCGCCCTTGGCTTAACAGCTACCAATGCACTGTACTTCTTTCCATATAATTTCAACCGCCGGATTCAGGTGAATCGGCGATTAATCCATCAAAGCAATCAATTTCGCGGCCATAAGTTTACGAGATTCTGCCCTCAATTGGGAGTCTAATCTCGAATTATTAGCGACGTCGCGAACGGCATGAACCATAACGACGATAACGTTATTGTTTGACACTAAACGTCTAAAACGGCGATCGGCGCCAAACAGCAACTTAATCTCAACATTATGATTTCATTAACTTTTTACCACAAAAACAGTGTTGGTTTAGTTTCGAATTAATTATGGTTAGTCAACTACAAAATTTAATAGTAAAAAGAATTATGCCAGTGTGTTGTTATCATTAATAAATTCGATATTTAGCCAGAAAACTTATTTAGGAAACATCCTGGCTGATTATCATTGTGCTAATTATTGCGCAGAATGCCGTATCACCAATTTATTTCATGAATATGAAATAGTGCTTATGAAGGCTTTTTCACCCCATCATTTCACACTGACTATATTGTGAACACATCACGCGCCTGTCTGAATTCATGACCTTTCCCGGTCGCCTCTGCGTCAGTAAAAGCGCTTGTGCAGATCGGCCCGGGTAAAAGGTTTATCCAGCGGGCCAAGCTTCACTGCGATCTCACCCAGAAGCGATTGCGTTGGCGCCTTAGCGCCGGTATTCAACAGCAGAGCCGGGATGATGACCACGCTTGCCAGCCCTCCCCATGATAACTGCGCTGTATGAGTGCCGCGGGTGCGCGACTGCAGCAGCAGAAACAATGCGCTGCCTGCGGTTCCCAGCAGTAAACCGGCAATCACTTCAGACGTTGAATGCGCGTGGATCACCAGGCGGGAATAGCCGACCAAACCGGCTAATGCATAACCAAATACGACAGAAGCAATACGAAGAGCTGGTGTAGCACGCGCGCACAGCAGCCATAAGAGAATTGGCCAGAAAGCTGAAGATAATGCGGTGTGCCCGCTAAAGCCGGTGAAGTCCAGCTCGCGAATCCCAATACCCCAACCCATAAATGCCAGTTTTGATGCGCAGACAATGGCGCCAGTGATGCCGAACAGCAGCGCCCAGTGCCAGGCGACCTGCTTTGAATCTTTGCGCAGAAAAAGAACGATAAACAACACGGCCGCGCTGGGTAACAGTACGGTGCTATCGCCAAAAAAAGTGACAACCTGCCAGTTCATTTACCTTTCATCCTTTGACGATCTCTCCAGTCCGTAACGTCATTTCCGCGACATTTATGTGGGCATACACAATCAGTCACTTCACATTTATATGCATGCATGACCGTTGTTTAATGCGCAAACATGATCTCAGTCAAGTTTTATTTTAGTCTGACAACTTGACTCAGGGCTATTTACATAAGAAAAATCTTAGTAAGTAATTATCAGCAAAGATGAAATTTTGCTAGTCCGACCATTTCACCATGCGACATGTTATTCGACTACCAGAAGTCTCCGAACCTTTACCGCACTTTTCAACGATACAATATAACAAAGCAAAATCTAACCCTTTGTTTTTCTACACAACGCCTCAAAGCGTGACGTATTGTATTAAAAAGAGTAAACGGTCCCGAATCCCTGAGTTCATCATCAGATCATGCGAACCGCTTACCCTCGTACGCTTAGGTTGCTGATGGCAAAATTACGCTAACAGCTTCTTAATGCTCTCGCGGAATTTTGCGCCTTCTTTATGGTTACGCAGACCATAATTAACAAAGGCCTGCATATAGCCCATTTTTTTCCCGCAGTCGTAGCTCTCGCCAGTCATCAACATCGCATCAACCGACTGCTTTTTCGCCAGTTCAGCAATGGCGTCGGTTAACTGAATACGGCCCCATGCGCCGGGTTCAGTACGCTCCAGCTCCGGCCAGATATCAGCAGAAAGCACATAGCGCCCTACTGCCATCAGGTCTGAATCCAGCGTTTGCGGTTCATCAGGTTTTTCGATGAACTCGACGATGCGCGCCACCTGACCCGCCGTTTCCAGCGCGTCTTTGGTCTGAATGACCGAGTACTCGGAAAGATCGCCTTCCATACGTTTTGCCAGAACCTGGCTACGACCTGTTTCATTGAAACGCGCGACCATAGCGGCAAGGTTATAGCGCAGCGGATCGGCGCTGGCATCATCAAGGATGATATCCGGCAGCACCACCACAAACGGGTTATCGCCAATCAGCGGGCGCGCGCAAAGAATGGAGTGACCTAAACCCAGCTGCTGACCCTGGCGCACGTTCATAATCGTTACGCCTGGCGGGCAAATAGCCTGTACCTCGGCCAGAAGCTGACGTTTGACGCGCTGCTCCAGCAGCGCTTCCAGTTCATAGGAGGTGTCGAAATGGTTTTCTACCGCATTCTTGGATGAATGGGTAACCAGCACAATTTCCTTGATGCCAGCAGCTACAATTTCATCAACAATGTACTGCACCATAGGCTTGTCGACGATCGGCAGCATCTCTTTCGGAATGGCCTTGGTGGCGGGCAACATGTGCATCCCTAGTCCTGCTACCGGTATAACTGCTTTCAAACTCACCATTTTCATATCCACCCGTATGGTTATTAATCTTTAGTTCCTGTCAGATTGTATGTATCACTGGCATTTATCCATGATGATACACGCTTGATACCTGCCATACTGTCCGTCAAATTCTGAAATTACACGCTGAATTTAAGAATACACGTAAAATCTACAGACCAATAGGTCGATTTAAGAAAATTCTCAAACGCAACTTTACAGACATTATTACTCATACTTACAAAGACTTATGTCAGCTATCTATTAGCTATTAACCATAAGACGGCGTAATGACATTCATCGCTGGTCCATCATTTCCCATTTGATACCTTGTTATCTTTCAACAAGAGTTGACACAGAACAAGTGACTGCAAAAAATCATAAAATTAGCCAAAATAATCGCTTATATTGAATATAAAATTATTTCGCACACAAAAACGGCTAAATTTCAGCGAAACAGGCCATATCCTTGACTTCAACCTCAGTGGCGGCCATCCCCATATAGATCCAGCCTATGCTGCAGGCGATTAATAGTCTTCACTATGGCTTTTTTTGTTCTGCATCACATATAACCCTCACAATATCGTCCAGCAAAAATTGATCTGCCGCAAGCCACGACATTAAGTAGTATAAAAATCTAAATTCCAGGAAAGCGCTGTTATATACATCAAATCTATTGATAGAGTTTTCCATTGCCCGTGTGCTCAATCCAGGTTTTCTGCGCCGATATTCTGCGCGGCCGCTTCGCTTACATCCATAAAACCTAGCTTTTCATCCGGCAGATGCTGGCGGTTGTTATTGATGAAAATTCGCACCAGAGCAAATAAGTAGAACCCTATAAGCTTATGGTTAAATAAGGTTATATTCTGAACAACTGATTATATTAATAGCAGGACTCATCGGCGCGCGGATTTTGACCGCGGGCAAATCGCCGCAGAAAATATTGCATTTTAACTATAGCTTATCCATGATCTGTACATGGCACTCTTAGGTTGTAAAGGTTTTAACTAAATATGGAATGGATTGCCGACCCCTCGATCTGGGCCGGGCTCATAACGCTTGTCGTTATTGAGCTGGTACTTGGTATTGATAATCTGGTCTTTATCGCCATTCTCGCGGAAAAACTTCCCCCCGCTCAGCGAGACCGCGCGCGCGTCACCGGCCTGCTGCTGGCAATGGTAATGCGTCTGCTGCTGCTGGCGTCAATCTCCTGGCTGGTAACGCTCACCAAACCGCTGATTACCTGGCACGATCTGAGCTTTAGCGCTCGCGATCTGATCATGCTGTTTGGCGGTTTATTCCTGCTTTTCAAAGCCACCGTTGAGCTTAATGAACGGCTGGAGGGGAAGGACAGCAATAATCCCACTCAGCGCAAAGGCGCGAAATTCTGGGGAGTGGTCGCGCAAATCGTGGTGCTGGACGCCATCTTCTCCCTCGACTCGGTTATTACCGCGGTCGGCATGGTTGACCATCTGGCGGTGATGATGGCGGCGGTAATTATTGCCATTAGCCTGATGCTGATGGCCAGTAAAGCCCTGACCCGCTTCGTTAACAGTCATCCAACCATCGTCATTCTCTGTCTCAGCTTCCTGTTGATGATTGGTTTTAGCCTGATTGCCGAAGGCTTCGGCTTTCCTATTCCGAAAGGCTACCTGTACGCAGCGATTGGCTTCTCGGTCATGATCGAGTCCTTTAATCAGCTGGCGATTTTTAACCGCCATCGTTTTCTTTCGGCCAACTTGACGCTGCGTCAGAGAACCACTGAAGCGGTAATGAGTCTGTTGAGCGGCCGCAAGGACAATAGCGAGCTGGATAGCGATACTGCCTCGCTGGTTGCCGACCGTGACGATAACCCGCTGTTTAATCCTCAGGAACGGCGGATGATTGAGCGGGTTCTGAATCTCAATCAGCGCACCGTCAGCAGCATAATGACCTCGCGCCATGATATTGAACATATTGACCTCAGCGCTCCGGAAGAAGAGATTCGCGCCTTACTCGACAAAAATCAGCATACCCGCCTGGTGGTAACCGGCGGCAATGATGACGAAGATATGCTCGGCGTCGTGCACGTGATCGATCTTCTGCAACAATCGCTGCGTAATGAACCGCTCGATCTGCAGGCCCTGATCCGTCAGCCGCTGGTGTTCCCGGAAACGCTGCCGCTGCTTCCTGCGCTAGAGCAGTTCCGTAAAGCCCGAACCCATTTTGCCTTTGTGGTCGATGAGTTCGGTTCCGTAGAGGGGATAGTAACGCTCAGCGACGTGATGGAGACCATCGCCGGTAATCTGCCAAATGAAGTGGAAGAGATAGACGCTCGCCATGATATTCACAAAAACAGTGACGATAGCTGGACGGTTAATGGACATATGCCGCTGGAAGATTTGGTCCAGTACGTGCCCCTGCCGCTGGATGACAAGCGGGAATACCATACCGTCGCCGGTCTGCTGATGGAGTATCTGCAGCATGTTCCGCAGGAAGGTGAAGAGGTGAATATTGACGGTTACGTTCTGCGCACGCTGCAGGTAGAGAGCCATCGCGTGCAAAAAGTACTGATTGTGCCGCCGGCGCAGGAAGAAGATGAACTGGACTATGAAGTGTAGCGCCTTCATATGTGAAGTTTAAAAAGCCGGGCGAAAGGTAACGTAACAAAACGGTGGCTGATAGTGCGCTGAAATTAAAGCCGGGTGGCGGCTGACGCTTAACCCGGCCGACAAAGAACCATCAGCTTTCGCAGGCTGGCGCACCGGAGTGTAGCCCGGCAATTTCATAATGCAGATGATGCTTTAATAAGGCGCCCCAGTTTATACCTTATGCCGGGCGGCGGCTGGCGCCTTACCCGGCCGACAAAGAGTGATACCTTCCCCAAACGTGACGCGAATCCTCAATACCCCGTGACCGCTGCCAGACTCAGAGCTTGTCGAGCAGCTTTTTCACATCCTTACCATCCTGGGTATCTTTATTGCGTTCGACCCATTCATTAAGCCGCTTTTTAGCTTCATCCTGCAGCTGCTTACGCAGTATCTGATCCACCTGCAGGCTGTAGCTCAGCGTCTGCCAGTTGCCATAAATACGCAGAGGGATCGCGGTCTGTTTGAGACGGTCAATGAGCTTGCTCTCACCCTTCCAGCCGCCCAGAACCCGAACGTTGAAGCGCATATCGCACTCTTCTTTCAGCAGGTTAAGCTCGCCCTGACCGGTCAATGCCATGAGTTCAGACTGCCCCTGCAGACCCTTTAAGGTAACCAGTCCGTTATTCAGCTGCAGCTCGGTACTGACGTCGTCGAGTCGGGTCGCGTTATCGTAATTTTCCTGGGCCTGAACGTTAGTACTGCGCTCGACGGCCTGCTGCACCAACTGCTGAAAGTTAAGTCCTTCCGTGCGCGTATCCTTCATCTGAATTTGCGCCTGCCCCTGCCAGCTGCGGCGGAATTCATCAGCATCAATCTTGTCGCCGGAAAATTCGCCGGTCAGCGAAAGCTTGCCGGTGAGGTTAATCGAGTAATCAAACGCCTGCAGAATCGTGCCTATCTCAACGTTGTCGAGCTGAGGCTTAAACGAGGCATGCGGCGTCTCGCCGCGAGCGTCCAGCGAGCCGGGAAGCGAAAGCTGTCCGCCGTCCAGGTTCCCCTGCATTTGGTTAATGGTCAGCAGCCCCTGCTGGTTGCTGATATCGCTTTTAACCTGAGTAAAATTCATGCCCCGCCACTGCAGCTGGTCCGCCGCCAGGGTCATCCGCGCGTTAAAACCGCGCAGTGAGCTGTAGTCCCGCTGAAAATCGTTATCGGCAATCACCGGGCGGAGCTGCCGGGTCTGGCTTTGGCCTTGCTGGTTGACGCCATTATTGCTGGCTGCAGCGCCACGCGAAAGCAGGTTATCAAGATTCAGCGTGCCCGCATGAAGGTTAAGCGTCCAGTCAGGCCGATCGCCCAGCACAACGCTGCCGCTGCCGGTAATCGTGCTGCCGTTTGCCGTTACGTTCAGGTTATCGAAGCTGAGCTTTTTGGCATCTTCCAGCCAGCTCGCCTGCAGGCTGGCCTGGCCGCTCATCCCTTCCGGCGGGAGTTCTGCCCCGCGAAGCTGCCAGTTGAGCTGTGAAAAATCAGCCTTCAAAGAGTGAGGATAGTCGCCGCCCTGCACCCGGGCGGAGAAGGAGAGCGCCAAATCCCGCTGGTCGCGGTTCACCCGACCAGAAAAATCGACCGTCGCGCGATGGCTGTCATCCTGCTCCATCTGCAGACGGATATCGCGCACCGTAACCTGTTCGCCGTCTTCATGCTGGAAGAAGAGCACGCTGTCGGCAATCTGCAGTTTTTCGACATCATACGACCAGCCGCGATCCTCCGGCACCTGAGGCAGCGTGTTGTCGTGCGGGACAACCGGCGCGCTCTGGCTACGTACGGCTTCGGTTTTTGAGGTCAGTTGGATCACCGCGCCTTTCAGCATCACCTGCTTGACCTGCAGCTGATGAGAAAGCAGCGGCAGCAGCCCGACGTCGAGGCGCATATTATCCGCGCGGATAACCGGCTCCTCCGCGCCCGGCGCGGTCAGCTTCATGCGGCCTGAAAGAATGCTGAGCTGCGGCCAGACGTGCCAGCGCAGCGGACCATCGAGTTCGAGCTGATAGCCGCTGCGATCCGCTACCTCTTTCACCATATAGGCGCGAAAATCGTTGGGGTTGACCAGCAATACCAGCGCGGTAAGACCGGCGACAACAACCGCCAGTAAGATCATCAGCGTGGTCAGAATTCGTCTCATGGCATCCTCAGCAAACCGCTAAAATTATCAATCCTTGTCGATTCGACTCGCTACCGCGCCCTGCTGATCGCGATATTTCGCGTCTTCGCGGCGGTTATAAGGACGTAGAGCCGGCCCGGATAAAGGCTCAAAGCTTAACGCCCCGATAAGCATCCCTGGACGCAGCGCCAGCGGCAGCTTACCTGAATTATAGAACTCAAGAACGATACAGCCGGACCAGCCCGGATCGATACGGTGTGCGGTCACGTGCACCATCAAGCCCAGACGCGCCAGCGAAGAGCGCCCGTCAAGCCAGCCGACCAGATCCGGCGGCAGAGTGACTGATTCATAGGTTACCGCCAGCGCCAGTTCGCCCGGATGCAAAAAGAACGCTTCGCCATCCGGCAGAACAATCTCTTCACTCATCACCCGGTCCAGCGCCGCGCTGACTTCCGCCTTGGGGCCGCTCAGGTCAATAAATCCCGCCGTGTGGCCGCGGAAAGTGCGAAACTTATTTCCCAGCCGAACATCGACCGTCGCGCCGTTAATGCGCTCAATGGGCGGGCGCGGATTAATGGCCAGCCGGCCCTCATCCAACCAGGCTTCTATATCTCGATCGCACAGACGCATGAACGTTCTCCTTTAAGGCATTGCGCCCCTACGCCTTCCGGGGATAAGGGCAAATTGGCTTCTCTTTGCACGTTACACAATTCGTTGGTGTTATTCAAAGAACTGACTGATTTTGGCCTTCAGTATGTCGATGGCGATACGGTTCTTACCGCCGCGAGGCACAATAATATCGGCATACTGTTTGGAAGGATCGATAAATTGCAGGAACATCGGGCGCACCGTTTTCTGGTACTGCGCCATCACCGAATCCATTGACCGCCCGCGCTCGTTAACGTCGCGCTTGATGCGGCGCATCAGGCAGATATCCAGCGGGGTATCGACGAATATGGAGAAGCTGAGTTCGTTGCGCAGGCGGGCATCGGTCAGCAGCAGAATCCCTTCCAGAATGATGACTTTCTTCGGTTCAATGTGAATGGTTTCCGGCATACGGGTATGCTCAACGTAGCTATACACCGGCAGCTCTATCGGCTGGCCGTTTCTTAACATCTGTAAATGCTGAAACAGCAGACTATGATCCATGGAGCTCGGATGGTCATAGTTGGTTTTTACCCGCTCTTCCATCGACAGATGACCTTGATCCTTGTAATAGCTGTCTTCCGGAATAACGCCGATATGTTCATCTCCGACCTGTTCACGTAATTCACGATAAAGCGTACTGGCGATAAGGCTTTTGCCCGAAGCCGATGCGCCGGCGATGCCTATAATGACGCACTGATGAGACGTATCAGTCATAAATTTTTGCGACCTGATTAACCTGGGAATGTAGGAAGGGTGGCGGTTGACCGCCAAACGCCGCAATTATAGGGATTTCAGCGCGTCGATACCAGTGCTAAGCGCCGCTCGGGTCTATTCCGGCTCCGGCGACCAGCCTTCCGTATACCATATATGGAGTAAAGCGTAAGAGCGCCAGGGGTGCCAGCGGCTGGCATAGCGCGCAATACGGGTCGGCGTCATACCAGGGAAACGCTGTTTAATCAGATAATCATCCGGCAGAAAGATATCCGGCGCCTGCCAGCCGCGCAGCGCGAAATAGTTGGCCGTCCAGCGGCCTATGCCGGGCAGCGTCTGCAGCTGCTTCATGCCGGCGTCGATATTATCCGGCGCCACCAGCGGGAGATCGCCGCTGATGGCCGCCCGCGCCAGGTGTACCAGCGCCTCCGCGCGCCGCAGGGGCATGCCCAGCGCCTTTAGCGCCAGCGGGTCGGCCTGTGCCAGCCGCTGCGCGCCGGGAAACAGGTAAAACCCCGGCGCGTCGGCCAGCGGTTCTCCGAAGGCGGCCACCACTTTCCCGGTGAGCTTTGCCGCCATCGCCACGCTGACCAGTTGACCCAGCACCGCGCGTACCGCTTGCTCAAACGGGTCGAGAGAGCCCGGCAAACGCAGCCCCGGCCTCGGCCGCGCGAGCGCCCCCAGCGTCAGGGCAACCTGCTGCGGGTCACAGGATAAGTCCAACAATCTCCCCACCCGCATCAGGCACTCGTCCGCCACCGGCTGCAGTCCGGCGGAAAGCGTCACCCGCATGCCCTGCGCGGCCTCATCCGGCATCACCGTAATCAGCCCGGCGCAGCCATTAAGGGCAAAGCTGCGGCGATAGCCATCGTCGCCGAAGGTTTCAATCCCCTGCACCGCACGAGCGCCAAGAAAGCTGAACATCCAATGCCAGTCGTAGGGGGGATTCCAGGGTAGCAGCGTCATCATTTCTCCTTTTTAGCGTTTCAATCATAGCGGCTCCGCGCCGGACGCGCCTTGCTTTTAAATTCCAGTTGTCGCAGTGCCGTCGATCCGCTAAAGTCGCCCCCCTTCTTCACCGGCATGGGGATTTTGCAGGCTATGTATATTGGTTTTGACTACGGTACCGCTAACTGTTCGGTCGCGGTGATGCGCGAAAATACACCGCAGCTGCTGACGCTGGAAAACGGCAGTTCACTGCTGCCGTCCATGCTTTGCGCGCCGACCCGCGAAGCGGTCAGCGAGTGGCTCTACCGCCATCATGACGTCCCGCCCAACGGTGATGAAAACCAGGCGCTGCTGCGCCGCGCGATAAGCTTCAATCGTGAGGAAGATATCGATGTACTCAGCAACAGCGTGCAGTTTGGCCTCGCTTCGCTGCATCAGTACGTTGACGATCCGGAAGAAGTTTACTTCGTGAAGTCGCCGAAATCGTTCCTCGGCGCCAGCGGGCTCAAGCCGCAGCAGGTTGCGCTGTTTGAAGATTTAGTCTGCGCCATGATGCTGCACATCAAACTCCAGGCGCAAACGCAGCTGCCGGACGCCATCGACCAGGCGGTTATCGGACGGCCGATTAACTTCCAGGGGCTGGGCGGCGATGACGCCAACGCCCAGGCGCAGGGAATTCTTGAGCGAGCGGCAAAGCGCGCGGGCTTTCGCGACGTCGTATTTCAGTTTGAGCCGGTCGCCGCCGGTCTGGATTTCGAAGCGACGCTGAGCGAAGAAAAACGCGTGCTGGTCGTCGATATCGGCGGCGGGACCACCGACTGTTCACTGCTGTTGATGGGGCCGCAGTGGCGGGAAAAAGCCGATCGCCAGCAAAGCCTGCTCGGCCATAGCGGCTGCCGCGTCGGCGGTAACGACCTGGATATCGCCCTGGCCTTTAAATGCCTGATGCCGCTGCTGGGGATGGGCGGCGATACGGAAAAAGGTATCGCGCTGCCGATTCTGCCGTGGTGGAATGCGATGGCGATTAACGACGTTCCGGCGCAGACCGATTTTTACAGCGCCGCCAATGGTCGTCTGCTTAACGATTTGCTGCGCAGCGCCCGCGATAGCGAGAAGGTCGCGCTGCTGCTGAAGGTGTGGCGTCAGCGTCTTAGCTACCGTCTGGTGCGTAGCGCGGAAGAGAGTAAAATCGCCCTTTCCGCGCAGCCGACCGTGACAACCGATCTGCCGTTTATCAGCGATGAGCTGGCCACGGCTATCAGCCAGCAGGGGCTGGAAGCCGCGCTGGATCAGCCGTTAACCCGCATTATGGAGCAGGTTCAGCTGGCGCTGGATAACAGCAATGAGCAGCCGGATGTGATTTACCTGACCGGCGGCAGCGCTCGCTCGCCGTTGATTAAAAAAGCGCTGGCAGCCCATCTGCCGGGTATTCCGGTTGCCGGCGGCGATGATTTTGGCTCGGTCACCGCCGGTCTGGCCCGCTGGGCGCAGGTGGTATTTCGTTAACCATCCGTTCGCGGACTACGGGACGCAGTGAGTTTGTTGCCCGGCTTAGCGCAGCGCGAGCCGGGTTCACTCCCCCCGATTGCCGCCTCCTCTCAGCGCCCTTCGCGCCGCGAAACGTAATCCCGCCTCTTTTCACCGGTATAAATCTGCCGCGGGCGATAAATATTCAGCGGCGCTTCGTGCATTTCGTTCCAGTGCGCCACCCAGCCGAGCGTTCTGCCAACGGCGGTGATCACCACAAACATGGATGAAGGCAGCCCCATCGCTTTGAGGATCACCGCTGTATAGAAATCAACGCTCGGCGACAGGCCATTTTCCACAAAGTACGGGTCGGTCAGCGCCACCTCTTCGAGGGCCATCGCTACCTGCAATGGCATATCGCACATCCCCAGTTCCTCCAGCACCCGGTGACAGGTTTCGCGCAAAATAGCGGCTCGCGGGTCGAGGTTACGGTAGCGAGAGTTACCGAATCCGAGACGACGTAACGCCTGCGGGTCGCGTTTCGCTTTGCTCAGGAACGCAGGGATTTGATCAACGGTTTTAATCTCCTCCAGCATCCGCATACTGGCTTCATTAGCCCCGCCGTGGGTAGGCCCCCACAGCGAAGCGAGCCCTGCGGCGATACAGGCAAACAGGTTCGCCCCGGAAGAGCCCGCCGCCCGAACGGTGGTGGTTGATGCGCACTGGCCGTGATCGGCGTGCAGCACCAGGATCTGATTCATCGCCTGTTCAATCACCGGATTCAGCTGGTACGGTTCCGCCGGGATGGCAAACAGCATATGCAGGAAATTGCCCGCATAAGAGAGATCGTTGCGTGGATACTGCGCCGGTTGCTCAATAGAGAACTTGTAGCTCATCGCCGCCAGCGTCGGCATTTTCGACAGCAAGCGGGTGGCGGCCAGAGCCCGGTGCTCCGGGTTTTCAACGTCCAGCACATCGTGATAAAACGCCGCCAGCGTGCCGACCAGGGCGCACATTAAGGCCATCGGATGCGAGTCGCGGCGGAAGCTGCCGCACATCCGGGCAATCTGCTCGTGCACCAGGCTATGGCGGGTAATCGTGTTTTTGAACACCTGATAGCTGGCTTCATCAGGTGCATCGCCCTGCAGCAGAATCCAGGCCACTTCTAGAAAGTCACACTGGCGAGCCAGCTGATCGACCGGATAGCCGCGGTGCAGCAGAACGCTGTTCTCGGTATCGATCCAGGAGATAGCCGACGTGCAGCCGGCGGTATTAGCAAAGCCGGGGTCGAAACTGCACAGGCCTGAAGACGCCAGCGGACGGATATCCATGCCGAGGTGGCCCAGCGTTCCCGCCACCGTACCCAAAGGAATAGACTGCTGTTCATCCAAAGAAAGCGTTAGCGATTTCGTCGTCATCCTGTAAGGTCCCCTTCCACAACGAGTCAATGATTAACCTGGTCATTTCTCCAGGCGGAATAACCAACATAACCACAGTCGACCGCTGATTCTTTGATATAAATAACCAAAAACATTGATAAACGACGGCTATTATTCATACTTAAGGAACGTCAGGGCGATTTTTCAACCGCATAAAATACGCATCTCTTGAAATTAGCTGCATCTAAATTCTGACATTCCGCCTGTGAATAATATTTTTACTTCATCAATGAGCAATATATAACCATATTTGTCTAATTTTTTGCGCCTGCAGGATTCGCGTCTCTAGACTTTGCGGCCCTGATTGCCTGAATGCGTTATTTATCACGGGTGCCCCGGCGGGCGTTGACGCCCCGGTGCGATCGCTGCCCCCTCGGCCCTGGCGACAGGTAGGGTTTATTACCATCATTTCTCCCGACATTCATTAAAGCTTAATATAAGCACCTGCTTTTATATGCGCTGATTAAATAATCTATTGCTAATGGTATATAACTCCATGCACCTTCACGGCAGCACATCATAAATCCCTATGCGCTGTTTGAATTTTCCACTTGCTTATTATGACCCGCCCTCATACGTTAACATTGATTGCGAATCTTCTTACGGCAGGTCTGGCCAGTTACCCGGCTTGCAGATAACGCTGGAATAATATCTGCGGCACCAGCAGAATGCTGCGTTGTCCAGCCCTGTATTTTATTTCCCGGATTCCGGAGAGTTGTCTGTGCCAGCCGCAGAGCCCCGGCGCGTTTATACCGTACGGATTGATTAGTCCATGCCGCAAGGGGGCGTAATTGAATCGTTTGTGCGCTTTTTTTGATGTTCTTCGCAGGCACCGTGGACCGCATTTCTGGGCATGGTGCAGCATCCTTATGGCCCTGCAGATGTGTACGCCGGCGCGCGCGGAAGTCCGTCAGCTGGGTATCGATATTCCCGTTGACTGGTACACCGACGCCAGCGGCCAGATGTCCCTCGACGCCTTTCTTGCGCTACCGCAAGAGGCGCTAAAAACGGCGTCGCTGATCCCGTCGTTTGGGTATTCAAAAAAAACTTTCTGGCTGCGCACGTCACTCCCGGCGGCTTATTTTTCCGGCGAGCAGCGCTGGCTGCAGCTTGGCCCACCGTTTATCGATCGTTTAACCGTCTATTATCGCCCCTACGGCAGCGATAGCCCGTGGAAACAAAAAGAGTTTGGCGACCATGCCCCAGCCCGCGATAGCGACCTCGACTACCGCGAAAGCGTGCTGATTTTAGCGCCCCCGCCCACGGCGGCAGGCTACGAGATGGTCTTCCGTCTGCAGAGCAGCAGCACCCTGATCCTGCTGGCGACGCTCTCATCGCCGCAGGAATTCGTTCGTTCGGCCACCCTCGATACCGCTTTCTGGAGTTTCTATTTCGGTCTGGCGGTCATTGCCAGCGGCATCGCCCTGTGGCTTGCCGTTGCGCTGCGCCGACGTCTGCTGTGGGGGATCTGCCTGTTTTCGCTGAACTATCCGCTCGTCGCGGCCCTGCATGGCTACCCGGAATGGTTATTCGGCGACACCCTTCTGCCGGTTCAGGATTACATGATTAGCTGCCTGTCGCTGGTAAGCTATGCCACCGCGCTGTGGCTGCATAGCGAGGTCTTCGATCTGAAGAAGAACATGCCGCGGCTGCATCAACTGCTGCTGGCGGCGATCGGCTTAAACATTGCGCTGCAAATCAGCATCCCGCTGGGATTTTACGGCCGGGCAATGCAAATTGAAGCGGGGATATTTTTTATCGCCTCCCCGGTGCTGTTGATCACCTCATGGATGCTGTGGCGGCGTAAAGCGGTTGATATGAATACGCTGTTGCTCGGGCTGCTGCCGCCGGTTTACGTGGTGTCAGCCGGGCTGGCCCTGCTCTCGGTACACGGCGTGATTCCGTTTCATACCAGGGTTTATTCCACCTGGCAGTATGCGCTGATCATCCATATCGTCACGGTCCTGATCATCGCCGTACTGCGGGTACGGGCGGAAAACCGTACCCTGATGCGCAAGCAGCAGCTGGCGAGAGAGTTACAAATTGAACGCGAGGCCAGCTTCCACCAGCGCCAGTTTATGGGGATGGTAGCGCATGAGTTCAGAACGCCGCTGGCCATCCTCGAGGCGGCGCTGGAAAATCTGCGCCTGTGCCCCACTGTGTCCATGCAGAGCGCGCGCCTCGATCGTATGCAGCGAGCGACCACCCGCCTGGTGCAGCTCACCGATAATTGCCTCGCCGATGCCCGGCTTTCCTCCAGAGACCTGCACGCCGACCGGCAGAATGCGGAGCTGCTGCCGGTTATCTATATCGCCGCCACGGTAGTGGATCTGTCGCTGAATCATTATTTACATGTCATCTGCGAAGGGCAAACTGTCGGGCCGCAATCGCCTTCGCCGGTGCTGTTTATTGATAGCGGGCTGCTGTGTATTGCGATCGCTAATCTGCTCGATAATTCAGTCAAATATTCGGCATCAGGTGAAATAAGAATCGAGATTTATCGCCTGCAAAAAGGGTTTGAAATACGCATTGGCGATCGCGGCCCCGGCATCGCGCCTGAACAGGTTGAACATATTTTTGAGCGCTATCGACGCGGCGAAACCCATACGACCACGCCAGCCGGCACCGGCCTGGGTCTGTACGTCGCCCGACAAATTATACAGGCCCACGGGGGGGAGCTGTGCCTGGCGAAAAATACCGCTGACGGGTGCGAATTTGCGCTCACACTGCCGCTGGATGGACAGCAGAAGGACAAATCATGACATTACGCGTCGCTATCGTTGAAGATAGCGCTGATTTACTCGACGAACTGCTGGCCTTTTTACGCCATCGCGGCTTCGATGCATGGGGCGTGCGCAGCGCTGAAGCCTTCTGGCGGCAGCTGCATCGCGATCCGGTTGATATCGTGCTCATCGACATCGGTTTACCGGGAGAAGACGGATTTAGCGTGCTGGATTATCTGCATGAAATTGGCCATTTCGGACTGGTCGTCATCACCGCCAGAGGCCATGAGCAGGATCGCCTGCAGGCGCTGAACGCCGGCGCCGACCTGTATCTCATCAAGCCGGTCAACTTTTCCGACCTCGCGGAGAGCATTCACGCGCTTGGCGCCCGTCTCCGCCAGCAATCCGCGCCCCAGCCCACCGCGCCGACGATATCAGCGGAACGGTCAGCCTCTTCCACCTGGATATTACAAAGCGAACAGTTAATTGCGCCATCGGGGCTGATCCTGCCGCTAACGCAGCAGGAGTACCGTCTGCTGGAACTGTTAATGCGCAACCGCAATGAAGTGTGCAGCAAAGTTGACCTGCACGCCTCTCTGTTCACCGATGAAGGCGAACCGGAACTGCACCGGATCGATGTCGTCGTCAGCCGCTTGCGCCACAAGGCCCGCCTTCAGGGCATGGCCCTGCCGATTCGCGCTATTTTTGGCAAAGGTCTGGCGTTTCTTTCCTGATATTTGCCGACCCGGCCTCACCAGGCATTGCATCTTTGTGGCGGCGTCATGGCGGATAGTTTTTCATTCCTCCGCCTCTTGATCACTTTTTTTCAGTTTTTGAGAGGAATGAGAGAAATGAGACTGACAGCATATTAAGAATTTTCTTACATTGACATGGCATCGGGAGCGTACCGATTCAAAGCGTCCTCAGGCTAACCGGCTGTGGCCAGATTCAGCACAGCCTGAACGCTGGCCGCCCGCTGTACGCTGTCCGTTCGCCTGTGCCGGCACGGTTTAAAGAAGAGAATAAAAATATTCTCGTGCCTGGGATGTACATTTTTAACACCTGAAAATTTAATTAAAGGATATCCATCATGGCCATGCAAACATGGTTAGCCTTATTACTGTGCATATTTTGCCTCTGCGTTTCGGTATATAGCCTTATTTCATATATCCGCGACAGGAGAAAACAGAAATTTCCGTTTTCAGCCAAGCACTCTTCGCGCAGAAAATAACTCAGGCGACACCAATAATAAATTATCTGCACAGTAACAATCACCGCATACGCCCGGAGGATTGATCGCTACATGGCGTTATGTTGATTTACAGGGAACTAGCGCCATGAAAAAAATAAATATCGCAATCAATACCAGCAACACTTTTCTGCGGCAATCGCTGGCTTCCATGGTCAATGAGCTCACCCGCCGCGACGGTCATCTGCACGTCAGCTTTTCGTATAAGAAAAATGATTTTTTTGATAAGGATATTATTATCGCCGAGGTTCTCCCCGGTGAAATCTACCTGTGTAATACCAGTCTAAAAAATCGCAAATCAGATAGCTCAGTTATTATACTGCACAGCTACGACCAGCTCCCGGAGCAGGAACTGATTGTTAACTGCCTGAAAGGGGTTATTTTCGTGTCGATAAAATTAGTTAATATTGACAGGATGTTGGCCATCCTTGCCCAGGAGCTAAGAAAGTGCGAAGGTCTGGTTCTGGCCCGGCGGGCCGACTCAGCGATAGTCTGCAGCAACTGCCCGCACCAAATGCTGTCAAAATCGCAGGTTGCCGTCGCCTCCGGAATTATTCATGGCTTTGATATCAGTAAAATCTCCGCCCTGCACAAAGTCACGCCCAAAACCATCACCTGGCACAAAAGTAAAATCATGGAAAAATATCGCCTCAATAACCATTATGACTTTTTCCAGTTTATTAATTTGTTAAAAGAGCGCTGGTAAACCCGCGAATATGCCGGAACTGAGTAACACTATCCGCGATAAAATTAGGAATTTGACGGCTTGTAAGGGTCGGGAATCCGAAAAAATATCAGTGAGATGAAAAATATCTACTCTGGTGTTACGCGCAGCAGTAACATGATCCGGTTCCTTGATATGAAAATACCGTAGCGTGTTTTTAGCCATAAGAAAAACGTCTTTATCGAGGAATCTGTTACTTCGTCACATTGCCCCTTGCGTGCCTGTTAGGGGCCTCTTTTTTATGACGAAGCGCGCCCCCGTCAGAGAGGGCGCACGACGATCAGGCCTCGACCTGCTGAGCCGCGGCTTCTTCTTCCGCGACCTCTTCCTGCAACAGACCTTCATTTTTTGACAGCATCGCCGTCGCGATCCCATTCCCCAGCACGTTAATCGCGGAACGCCCCATATCGAGAAAATGGTCAATACCCATCAGCAGCAAAATACCCGCCACCGGGATATTGAAGCTTGGGATGGTCGCGGCCAGCACCACCAGCGCCGAGCGCGGCACCCCGGCGATTCCCTTTGATGCCAGCATCAGGGTCAGCATCATCACGGTGATCTCGCTAAAGCTCAGATGAATATTGTAGGCCTGAGCGATAAACATCGCGGCAAACGAGCAGTACACCATCGAGCCGACGAGGTTAAAGGAGTAGCCGATGGGCAGCACGAACGACGCGATATTACGCGAGCAGCCGAACTCCACGAGGCGCTCAAGGGTCTTCGGATAGGCAGCTTCTGAGCTGCTGGTGGTAAACGCCACCAGTACCGGATCTTTCAGCATATTAAGCAGGCGAAAAACCTCTTTTTTCAGCACCATATATCCCACCGCCAGCAGCACCATGCTGGTCAGCAGCACTGCAACGTAGTAACCGCCGATGAACGAAGCATAGTTAAGCAGGATCCCCAGCCCCTGCGAGGCGATAACCGAAGAGATGGCGGCAAAAATCGCCAGCGGTGCCACGTACATCACGTACCCGGTGACCTTCAGCATAATATGGGAAACCACGTTCAGGGCCGCCACCAGCGGAGCGTTGAATTTTTCCCCCAGCGACGCTCCGGCAATGCCGAAGAACATTGAGAACACCACGATTTGCAGAATTTCGTTGTTGGCCATCGCTTCGGTAATGCTGGTCGGAATAGTGTGCGTCAGAAAGCCTTTCAGGCTCATCCCGCTCACCGCCAGGCCGGTATCGACCGACTCTTTCGGAATTGCCAGATTCAACCCGGCGCCGGGGTGCTCAAGGGTAACAATCACCAGCCCAACCAGAATGGAGAGAATCGAAGAGGTAACAAACCACACCATGGCTTTACCGCCGACCCGCCCAATGGTAGCCGTTTCGCCAAGCCGCATAATGCCGACGGTGAGCGTACTGAAGACTAATGGCGCAATCACCATTTTAATCAGGCGCAGGAATACGTCGGTCAGCAGCGTAATATTTTCAGACCATGCGGTTATGGTCGTTTGCGCGGCGTATGCGTGAATGGCCGCGCCGGAGAGGATCCCCAACAGCATAAAGATAACGATGAACAGCGTGAGTTTGTTTGCACTTGCCACAAAAATTAACCCCTGATTTATTTAACGTGTTGTTATCAATGTGCATATATTTTATTTATTGGAGCACACCAAACATTCATCACATAAATTGAATAAAAGCAGACGGGGTTACAACTCTTTTTTTAGTTTTTATAGTAAAAGTTGATGTGCTCGTTGACGTGCATCAAGCAAGTTCATTCCGCCACGGCCGACGGCGGGCAAAAATACGCTCAGGGATGCTGTCCGCTTACATCGCCAGCCCGCCGCCGCCGCTGAACGGCTGCTCGCCGGCGATTTTCATTATTTCCGCCCCCAGCGTGACAAACGGCGCCCGCCGGCTGGCATAAATCAGCCCGCCCGATGTCGGCCGCACCGCTTTGACCATATCGGTCAGCGGGTCGATGATTTCCGCGACGACATCGTCGGCGCTGACCCATTCGCCCGGCTGTTTTAGCGGCACCAGGATGCCGGTCGCCGGCGCGGTGACAATCTCCCCGGCAGCAAACGGCAGCATCACCGTTTCCTGCTGCGGCACCGCAGGCTTGTCGCCCGCCAGCACGCCGCGGTACTGCAGATAACGGTAAATACGTTCGGCGTCGTCGCAGGCGGTAGCGTGATTCACCTCGTGCTGGCCGCGCAGCTCCACGGTCACCGCCATACAGCCGGGCTGCTGCGGGCCCCACGCCGGGTTTAGCGCGCTCAAACTCTGCCACGGCAGGCCGCAGGCCTCATCAAACGAGTTGCCCCCGCTCTCCTGGGACAGCAGCACGGCGCCAATACCGAGAAAAGCCGCCAGTACGTTCGCCTCGCGTTGCCAGGCCGGATCGGCGTAAAGGTGCAAAATCGCCTGGTCATCGCAATGGAGATCGAGCACCAGATCGGCATCGCAGGCGAGGCTCAGCAGATGTTGACGCAGGGCCTGAACCTCGCTTGCCACGGGAAGCGCCGCCAGCGCCTTCTGCATGGCATCGCGCACCTGCTGGAGATATTCGGCGCGCGTAGCGGGCGATTCCGCGGGTAGCCAGGGCTGCGCCAGCGCCGCCAGATCGGGAAAGTCGCGGTTGAAATTGCGCCCGCTCGCCAGATCGAAACGGCCAATGCCGCTGTTAAGCAGCAGCTGAGCCAGCCCCGGCGGATTGGCTACCGGCACCATAATAATTTCACCGCGCAGCTCGCCCCGTCGTTCCGCCTGGCTGAGTAATCTTTTAAGATAATGCAGAACCAGCATGCCCGGAATTTCATCGGCGTGCAGCCCCGCCTGCAGATAGACTTTCTCGCCGGCGCCGGGCGCGCCGAAATGAAAATGGCTTAATTGCCGCTGCCCACCGAGCGCATGTTGAGGTAATGTATCGTGTTTAATTTTCATTGGACGTCCCATCTGTGGAAAAGAAAACCCGGCTTGACCGTATCGATCATAAGATCCTTGAAATCCTGCGCCGGGATGGCCGCATTTCTTATCAGAAGCTCTCGGAGCAGGTAAATCTCACCGCGCGTCCATGTCTGGAACGCGTGCGCGGCCTCGAGCGTGACGGCATCATTCGCGGCTACAGCGCCATTATCGAACTGCCCGAGCCGGAGCATGCGTTTGTGGTGCAGGCGCAAATCGCCCTGGCCGACCACGGCCGCTCGCAGCCGGTATTTGAACAGGAGATGCGCCAGACGCCCGAAGTGCTGGACTGCTGGCTGGTAAGCGGCAGCTTCGACTTTCTGGTACGCATCGGCTGTCGCAGCATGGCGCACTATTGCCAGCTGGCGGATAGCTGGCTGACCAGTAAAAAGTTTCACGTTGATAAAATCGTTACCCTGACCGAACTACAGGCGATTAAGCGCTCCTGATTAGCCGCGGCGGATAAACGCCAGCCAGCGCCGTTCGGCGCGGGAAAAGGCGAAAATCAGCAGAAAGGTGCACAGGAGATAGAGCGCCGCGGCCATCAGAAACGGAATAAACGGCGACCAGGTCATGGCGTAGAACGCGCGGGCCACGCCGGTAATATCCAGCAGGGTTACCGTGCTGGCCAGCGAGGTGGCGTGGAGCAAAAAGACCATTTCATTATTCAGCGCCGGGATCCCGCGTCTGAGCGTCGCGGGCAGCACCAGACGACGAATAATCTGCCATTTCCCCATCCCATAGGCTTCTCCGGCAACCCACTCCTGACGGGGAAAGGTCAGCATCATCCCCGCCAGCAGCTCCGCGACGTAAGCGGAGGTGTTCAGCACCAGCGCCAGCGTGGCGCAGAAGGTCGCATCGCGAAACAGCAGCCAGAACGGCTGCTCGTTCATCCAACCCGTCTGCACGATATCGAACTGCGACAGGCCGTAGTAAATCAGCATCAGTTGCAGATAGAGCGGCGTGCTGCGGAAAAAATACGTAAAACCACGGATGGGCAGCGCCAGCGCGCGCGGGCCGTACACCTGCCCCACCGCCATCGCAATCGCCAGCGCCATCCCGGGAACGATGGAGAGCAAAAACAGCTCCGCCGTTATCGCCAGCCCGCTGGCGGCGCCGTTGCCATCGCTCCAGATAAAGCTCGGGATCGCATCGAGAAAGGTTTGCAGATTCATAGCGCGGCCCCCGCCGTGGAAGAACGCAGCGCATAACGCTTCGCCAGGCGGCTAAACAACCAGCTGGAGAGCGCGGTAATGACCATATAAATCAGGGAAACCAGGAAATAGAAGAGGAACGGTTTTTGCGTAGCGCGCCCGGCCTGCTCGGCCAGCCATACCATGTCCTCCAGACCCAGGATCGACACCAGCGCCGACGCTTTCATCAGCCCCAGCCAGTTATTATTGATCCCGGGAATCGCGAAGCTTAGCATCTGCGGCAGCATCACCCGGCGAAATACCGTCCACGGGCGCATTCCGTAGGCCTGCGCGGCTTCGGTTTGCCCGCGATCGACGGTCAGAAATGCGCCGCGAAAGGTCTCGGTGTAATAGGCGCCGAACACAAAGCCAATCGCCAGCACGCCGGAAAAAAAGGTATTGAAGCGCACCGGCCCCAGCCCCACCGCTGCCAGCAGCAGGTTAACCAGCATCTCGCCGCCGAAAAACAGCAGTAGCATAATCACCAGCTCGGGAATACCGCGTACCAGGGTGGTGTAGGCGGTGGAAAACAGGCGCAGCCACGGCGGGCCAAAGAGTTTAACCAGCGAGTTGATCAGGCCCAGCAGCAGCGCGACCAGCAATGAGCAGAGCATCACGCACAGCGAAAGCGCCGCGCCGCGTAACAGTAAGGGTAAATAGTCTGCGACCATGTTCAGCCTTCCACGGGTGCCGTAAAGGGGCGCAAGCCAGCGCCTGCGCCCTCGCCTTCACGGCTTATTTGCCATAAATATCAATGCTAAAGTATTTTTTCTGGATAGCGTCGTAGGTGCCATCGGCGCGAATAGCCTTGATAGCGCCGTTTAGGGCATCCCGCAGCGCCGGATTATCTTTATTGACCGCAATCCCCACATCGGAGGAGATGCCGCCGTCCTGAATGACCGGACCGGCAAAAGCGAATTTCTGCCCGCGCGGGGTATCAATAAAGCCGGTCGCCGCCTGGATATTATCCTGCAAAGCGGCGTCAATACGTCCGGAGAGCAGGTCGAGGTAGACGTTATCCTGATTCGCGTAGCTGACGATCTTCACGCCGTGGTTGGCCCAGTTAGCCTTCGCAAACGCTTCATGGGTGGAACCGGTCTGGACGCCGACGGTCTTGCCTTTCAGGCTGGCGACCTCAGGCAGCAGCGGGCTACCTTTGCGCGCCACCAGCTGCGCTGCGCTGCGGTAGTAGCGGTCGGTGAAGTCCACTTCCTTTTTACGCGCATCGGTCATATTGAGCGAAGCGATAATGGCATCGAATTTATGCGCGTTGAGAGCGGCAATCATGCTTTCGAACGGCTGCTTAACGAAAACGCATTTGGCTTTTAGCTGGGTGCACAGCGCGTTGGCGATATCAATATCAAAACCGGTAATTTCACCGCTGGGGGCCAGTACGTCAAACGGCGGATAGCCGCCATCGACGCCAAAGCTAATGGTATCAAACTGCTGGGCGGCCAGCGGCGCGCTGAGCGCCATGCAGGCCAGTAGTGCGGCAAGGCGTAGTTTCATTTCGATCTCCCCGGTGTCGGCGCAAAAATTAAAAACGCAGTGAGAGGCAGGTCAGGCCGCCATCCATTTTCTTAAATTCGCTGGTGTCGAGCTGCACGACAGGCATTCCCAGCTTGCTGATTTCGCCCAGGGTACAGGGGTAGCCCTGCGGCGTAATTAAGGTATCGTTGATCCACAGCGTATTTCCGGCGTAGGCCTCTTCCTCCGGGATCACGATACGGTTGAAGCCGCTAAACGCCGGATGGTTAACGTAGCCTTCCGTCAGCAGCAGCGTATTGCGGCCCACATAGTTGACGATCGATTTCAGATGCAGACCGGCGCTCACTTCAATCGCCGTCACCGTGTAGCCGTGCGGCTCAACGGCGGCGGCAAATTCGCGGATCCCCTGCTCATCGGTACGCGCCGTCAGGCCGATAAAAAATCGTTTGCCCACCAGCAGCACGTCGCCGCCGTCCATATGTCCGCTTTCGCTCATCTGCACCAGTGGACGAAACCCCGCCAGCACCGGCGCAATGGTATCGACTTCGCCCTGACGGCTCGGCGCGCCCGGATGAGTAATCACCGCCAGTTCCGGCATGACCACCGCGGTATCTTCAACAAAGTGCGCATCGGGATATTCCGCCGCGGCAGGAAGCACGGTGACCTTCAGGCCGAGCTGCAGAAGGGTCTCTACATAGGCGAGAAACTGGCGCGTGGTGGCAGCGATATCCGGCGCGCCCAGTTGGGCGGTAGTTTGTCCTGCGCCGCAGGTGGCGGCCGGTAGACGGGCGATAGCTTGGGTAAAATGCATAAAGAACCCTCTGATAGTGGTCGCATTGCTTAAAGCAAAATCTTGAGTGAATTTGATTATTAAACAGATGCGCCTGCCAATCAGGCTGAATCACGCCCCGGGGCCGCTTATTCACGCTGTATATCAGCCTGGCTGCGACGCATTCCGCTGTGACCCTTAAGAAACAGCGAATGACCGGCGATAATTCACCGGGTTCCTCGCCCGGCTAAGCAAAATCGTTAAGCGAATTTTTCGCCTAACTATTCATCGTAACCGGCTCAAGGAAAAGCGTTTTTTCCAGACGTTTCTGGACAGTCTTTTCATAATTCCTCCATTTTTAAGCGGCGTTCGCTGACTAAACTAGTATCATTCCGTGAAACGTTTCAGGATGAGATAGCAAATTAATGAAAGGTAGCAATAAAAGCCGTTGGGCAGCCGTGCTGGTGGTAGCGATCGTCGCGGGCGCCGCGTACTGGTTCTGGCAGGGTCGCGAAGCGGCAAATAGCGGCGCGCCGACGGCGACAGGCGCGCGTCAGCAGGGCCCCGGAGGCGGACGGCCCGGTCGTTTTGGCGCCGCCCTCGCGCCGGTACAGGCGGCAACCGCAACCAGCGAAGCGGTGCCGCGCTACCTTTCCGGCCTCGGCACCGTGACGGCGGCGAATACCGTCACCGTGCGCAGCCGAGTCGACGGCCAGCTTCTGGCGATCCACTTTACCGAAGGCCAGCAGGTCAAAGCGGGCGATCTGCTCGCGGAAATCGATCCCAGCCAGTTTAAAGTCTCCCTCGCCCAGGCCGAGGGGCAACTGGCCAAAGATCGGGCGACCCTCGCCAACGCCCGCCGCGATCTGGCACGCTACCAGCAGCTGGTGAAAACCAATCTGGTGTCGCGCCAGGAGCTGGATACCCAGCAGTCGCTGGTCAGCGAAACCCAGGGCACGATTAAGGCGGACGAAGCCGCTGTCGCCAGCGCCCAGCTCCAGCTGAACTGGAGCCGCATCACCGCGCCGATTGACGGCCGGGTCGGCTTAAAACAGGTGGATATCGGCAACCAGATCTCCAGCGGCGACACCACCGGCATTGTGGTACTGACGCAAACCCACCCTATTGATGTGGTCTTTACGCTGCCGGAAAACCAAATTGCCACCGTCATACAGGCGCAAAAGGCGGGGAAAAAGCTGGCGGTCGAAGCCTGGGACCGCACCAATAAACAGAAAATCAGCGAAGGCTCGCTGCTGAGCCTCGATAACCAGATTGACGCCACCACCGGCACCATCAAGCTGAAAGCGCGCTTTACAAACCTTGATGACGCCCTGTTCCCCAATCAATTCGTCAACGCCCGTATGCTGGTCGATACCGAGCAAAACGCGGTAGTGATCCCAACCGCCGCGCTGCAAATGGGTAACGAAGGTCATTTCGTCTGGGTACTGAACGACGAGAATAAGGTCAGCAAGCACACCGTCACGCCGGGTATTCAGGACAGTCTTAAAGTGGTGATCAACGCCGGTCTCTCCGCCGGCGATCGCGTGGTCACTGACGGGATCGATCGTCTGACGGAAGGCGCAAAAGTTGAGGTCGTCGAAGCCCACGATGCGGCAACCGCCGCCGAGCCGGAAAAAGCCACCAGCCGCGAATACGGTAAAAAAGGAGCGCGCTCCTGATGCAAGTGTTACCGCCGAGCAGTACGGGCGGCCCTTCCCGTCTGTTTATCATGCGCCCGGTCGCCACGACGCTGTTAATGGTGGCCATCATGCTGGCCGGGATTATCGGCTATCGATTCTTACCGGTTTCGGCGCTGCCGGAAGTGGACTACCCGACGATTCAGGTGGTAACCCTCTATCCCGGCGCCAGCCCGGACGTGATGACCTCATCCGTGACGGCCCCGCTGGAGCGCCAGTTTGGCCAGATGTCCGGCCTCAAGCAGATGTCCTCCCAGAGCTCCGGCGGCGCGTCGGTGGTCACGCTCCAGTTCCAGCTCACGCTGCCGCTGGACGTCGCGGAACAGGAAGTACAGGCGGCCATCAACGCTGCCACCAACCTGCTGCCTTCTGACCTGCCTAACCCGCCGGTCTACAGCAAAGTTAACCCCGCCGATCCGCCGATTATGACCCTCGCGGTCACCTCTTCCGCCGTGCCGATGACCCAGGTCGAGGATATGGTCGAGACCCGCGTGGCGCAGAAGATCTCCCAGGTTTCCGGCGTCGGGCTGGTCACCCTCGCGGGCGGCCAGCGCCCGGCGGTACGCGTCAAGCTCAACGCCCAGGCCATCGCCGCGCTCGGGCTGACCAGCGAAACGGTGCGCACCGCGATAACCAGCGCCAACGTCAACTCGGCGAAAGGGAGCCTTGACGGCCCGGCGCGGGCGGTGACCCTCTCCGCCAACGATCAGATGCAGTCGGCAGAAGATTATCGCCGCCTGATTATCGCCTGGCAGAACGGCGCGCCGATTCGCCTCGGCGACGTCGCCACCGTGGAACAGGGCGCGGAAAACAGCTGGCTCGGGGCATGGGCGAACAATCAGCGGGCGATCGTCATGAACGTCCAGCGCCAGCCGGGGGCCAATATTATCTCTACCGCCGACAGCATCCGCCAGATGCTGCCGCAGTTGACCGAAAGCCTGCCGAAATCAGTCAAAGTACAGGTGCTTTCCGACCGCACTACCAACATCCGGGCGTCGGTTAGCGACACCCAGTTCGAGCTGATGCTGGCTATCGCCCTGGTGGTGATGATTATTTACGTCTTTCTGCGCAACGTCCCGGCGACGATTATTCCCGGCATCGCCGTGCCGCTATCGCTGGTCGGCACCTTTGCGGTAATGGTGTTTCTCGATTTCTCGATTAACAACCTGACGCTGATGGCCCTGACCATCGCCACCGGCTTTGTGGTCGATGACGCTATCGTGGTGATCGAAAACATCTCGCGCTATATCGAGAAAGGCGAAAAGCCGCTGGCCGCCGCCCTGAAAGGGGCCGGAGAGATTGGCTTTACCATTATCTCGTTGACCTTCTCGCTGATTGCGGTGCTGATCCCGCTGCTGTTTATGGGCGATATCGTTGGCCGCCTGTTCCGCGAGTTCGCCATTACCCTGGCGGTGGCGATCCTGATCTCCGCGGTGGTGTCGCTGACCCTGACGCCGATGATGTGCGCCCGCATGCTGAGCCACGAGTCGCTGCGCAAGCAGAACCGCTTCTCGCGCGCCAGCGAGCGTTTCTTTGAGCGGGTGATCGCCGTCTATGGCCGCTGGCTGAGCCGGGTATTGAATCATCCCTGGCTGACACTGAGCGTGGCCCTCGGTACCCTGGTGCTGTCGATTATGCTATGGGTGTTTATTCCGAAGGGCTTTTTCCCGATTCAGGACAACGGCATCATTCAGGGTACGCTGCAGGCGCCGCAGTCGGCGTCGTTCGCCAACATGGCCGAGCGCCAGCAGCAGGTGTCGGCGGCGATACTCAAAGATCCGGCGGTAGAAAGCCTGACCTCCTACGTCGGGGTTGACGGCACCAACCCGGCGCTCAACAGCGCCCGCCTGCAAATCAACCTTAAGCCGCTGGACGAGCGCGACGATCGCGTGCAGACGGTGATCGGCCGCCTGCAGAACGCGGTGAGCGGGATTCCCGGCATTGAGCTTTACCTTCAGCCCACGCAGGATCTGACCATTGACACCACCGTCAGCCGCACTCAGTACCAGTTCACCCTGCAGGCGAACTCGCTGGATGCGCTCAGCAACTGGGTCCCTCAGCTGCTGACCCGGCTGCAGGCGCTGCCGCAGCTCTCCGACGTCAGCAGCGACTGGCAGGACAAGGGCCTGGCGGCGTATATCAACGTTGACCGCGATAGCGCCAGCCGCCTCGGCATCAGCATGGCGGACGTCGATAATGCGCTGTATAACGCCTTCGGCCAGCGTTTAATCTCCACCATCTATACCCAGGCGAATCAGTACCGCGTGGTGCTGGAGCATGATACCCAGGCCACGCCGGGGCTGGCGGCGCTGGATAATATTCGCCTGACCAGCAGCGACGGCGGGATTGTGCCGCTGAAATCCATCGCCAGCGTCGAGGAGCGTTTTGCCCCGCTATCTATAAACCATCTCGATCAGTTCCCGGTCACCACCATCTCGTTTAACGTGCCGGATAACTATTCGCTGGGCGATGCGGTCGATGCCATCCTTGGCGCCGAACAGGCGCTGGAATTCCCGAGCGATATCCGCACCCAGTTCCAGGGCAGCTCTCTGGCTTTCCAGTCGGCGCTGGGCAGCACCGTCTGGCTGGTGGTCGCTGCGGTAGTGGCGATGTATATCGTCCTCGGGGTACTGTATGAAAGCTTTATTCACCCGATAACGATTCTCTCCACCCTGCCGACGGCGGGCGTGGGCGCGCTGCTGGCGCTGTGGCTGGCGGGGAGCGAACTGGACGTTATCGCGATTATCGGCATCATACTGCTGATCGGCATCGTCAAGAAAAACGCCATCATGATGATCGACTTCGCGCTGGCCGCCGAACGCGAACAGGGCATGCCGCCGCGCGAGGCTATCTACCAGGCCTGTCTGCTGCGCTTTCGTCCCATCCTGATGACCACCCTCGCCGCCCTGCTCGGCGCGCTGCCGCTGATGCTCAGCACCGGCGTCGGCGCGGAGCTGCGCCGTCCGCTGGGGATTGGCATGGTCGGCGGTCTGATGCTCAGCCAGGTGCTGACCCTGTTCACTACCCCGGTGATCTATCTGCTGTTCGACCGACTGTCGCTGTATATGAAGAGCCGATTCCCGCGGCGTGAAGAGGAGGCGTAGGTGAAGTTTTTCGCGCTCTTCATTTACCGTCCGGTGGCGACGATTCTGATTTCGCTCGCCATTACTCTCTGCGGCATCCTCGGTTTTCGCCTGCTGCCGGTAGCGCCGCTGCCGCAGGTGGACTTCCCGGTTATCATGGTCAGCGCCTCGCTGCCCGGCGCGTCGCCGGAGACTATGGCCTCTTCGGTGGCGACGCCGCTGGAGCGCTCTTTGGGGCGGATTGCCGGGGTCAATGAGATGACCTCCTCCAGCTCGCTCGGCAGTACGCGCATCATTCTTGAGTTCAACTTTGACCGCGATATCAACGGCGCGGCCCGCGACGTGCAGGCGGCGATTAACGCTGCGCAAAGCCTGCTGCCGAGCGGTATGCCGAGCCGTCCGACCTATCGCAAAGCCAACCCGTCAGACGCGCCGATCATGATCCTCACCCTCACCTCGGATACCTGGTCCCAGGGTGAGCTGTACGACTTCGCCTCAACCCAACTGGCGCAGACCATTGCCCAGATTGACGGCGTCGGCGACGTCGACGTCGGCGGCAGTTCGCTGCCCGCTGTGCGCGTCGACCTCAACCCGCAGGCGCTGTTTAACCAGGGCGTGTCGCTCGACGCGGTGCGCACCGCCATCAGCAACGCCAACGTGCGTAAACCGCAGGGGGCGCTGGAAGATGCCACCCACCGCTGGCAGGTGGCGACCAACGACGAGCTGAAAACCGCGGCCGAATACCAGCCGCTGATCGTGCACTACAACAACGGCGCGGCGGTGCGCCTCGGCGACGTCGCCAACGTCACCGATTCGGTGCAGGACGTGCGCAACGCCGGGATGACTAACGCCAAACCGGCGATTTTGCTGATGATCCGTAAGCTGCCGGAGGCCAATATCATTGAAACGGTGGACAGCATTCGCGCCCGTCTGCCGGAGCTACAGCGCACCATCCCGGCCTCTGTCGATCTGCAAATCGCCCAGGACCGTTCGCCGACCATCCGCGCCTCGCTGGAGGAAGTTGAGCAAACGCTGGTGATCTCGGTGGCGCTGGTGATCCTCGTGGTCTTCCTCTTCCTCCGCTCGGGGCGCGCGACGCTGATCCCGGCGGTGGCGGTTCCGGTTTCGCTGATCGGCACCTTCGCCGCCATGTACCTGTGCGGCTTCAGCCTTAACAACCTGTCGCTGATGGCGCTGACCATCGCTACCGGCTTCGTGGTTGATGACGCCATCGTGGTGCTGGAAAACATTTCCCGCCATCTCGAAGCGGGCATGAAGCCGCTGCAGGCGGCGCTGCAGGGGAGCCGGGAAGTCGGATTTACCGTTCTGTCGATGAGCCTGTCGCTGGTGGCGGTATTCCTGCCGCTGCTGCTGATGGGCGGCCTGCCGGGAAGGCTGCTGCGCGAATTCGCCGTTACTCTGTCGGTGGCGATCGGCATCTCGCTGGCGGTCTCCCTGACCCTGACGCCGATGATGTGCGGCTGGCTGCTGAAAAGCGGCAAGCCGCACGAGCCGACGCGCAAGCGCGGTGTTGGCCGCCTGCTGGTGGCGATTCAGGGCGGATACGGTAAGTCGCTGAAGTGGGTACTGAAGCATAGCCGCTTAACCGGCCTGGTGCTGCTTGGCACCATCGCGCTGAGCGTCTGGCTCTATATTTCGATTCCTAAAACCTTCTTCCCGGAGCAGGACACCGGGGTGCTGATGGGCGGGATCCAGGCCGATCAGAGCATCTCGTTCCAGGCGATGCGCGGCAAGCTGGAGGACTTTATGAAGATCATTCGTGAAGATCCGGCGGTGGACAACGTCACCGGTTTTACCGGCGGCTCGCGGGTCAACAGCGGGATGATGTTTATCACCCTGAAGTCGCGCGATGAGCGCCATGAAACGGCGCAGCAGATTATCGATCGGCTGCGGAAGAAGCTGGCCAAAGAGCCGGGGGCCAACCTGTTCCTGATGGCGGTACAGGATATCCGCGTCGGCGGCCGTCAGGCCAACGCCAGCTACCAGTACACGCTGCTGTCGGACGACCTTGCGGCGCTGCGGGAGTGGGAACCCAAAATCCGCAAAACGCTGGCGGCGCTGCCGGAGCTGGCGGATGTCAACTCCGACAGCCAGAATAACGGCGCCGAGATGGACCTGATCTACGACCGCGATACCATGTCGCGACTCGGCATCAGCGTGCAGGACGCCAATAATCTGCTAAATAACTCCTTCGGTCAGCGGCAGATCTCAACCATCTACCAGCCGCTGAACCAGTATAAAGTGGTGATGCAGGTCGACCCGGTCTACACCCAGGACGTCAGCGCCCTCGATAAAATGTTTGTGATCAACAGCGAAGACAAGCCGATCCCGCTATCCTATTTCGCCAAATGGCAGCCGGCCAACGCCCCGCTGTCGGTGAACCATCAGGGGCTGTCGGCGGCATCGACCGTGTCGTTTAACCTGCCTACCGGCAAATCGCTGTCAGAAGCCAGCGACGCCATTATCCGGGCGATGACCCAGCTTGGCGTACCGTCCAGCGTCCGCGGGTCGTTCGCCGGGACCGCGCAGGTGTTCCAGGAGACCATGAACTCGCAGGTGATCCTGATTCTGGCGGCTATCGCCACGGTCTATATCGTGCTGGGGATCCTCTATGAGAGCTACGTTCATCCGCTAACCATTCTGTCGACTATTCCGTCCGCGGGCGTCGGCGCGCTGCTGGCGCTGGAGCTTTTCGATGCCCCGTTCAGCCTAATCGCGCTTATCGGGATTATGCTATTAATTGGCATTGTGAAGAAAAACGCCATCATGATGGTCGACTTTGCCCTGGAAGCGCAGCGCAACGGCAACCTGCCGCCGGAAGAGGCAATCTTCCAGGCCTGTCTGCTGCGTTTCCGGCCGATAATGATGACCACCCTGGCGGCGCTGTTCGGCGCGCTGCCGCTGGTTATCTCTGGCGGCGATGGCGCCGAGCTGCGCCAGCCCTTGGGGATCACCATTGTCGGCGGTCTGGTAATGAGTCAGCTGTTGACCCTGTATACCACGCCGGTGGTCTATCTGTTCTTCGACCGTCTGCGGCTGCGTTTTTCGCGAAAAGTCCATCAACCGGTAAGCGAATAACATGACAGATCTTCCTTCCAGCGTACGCTGGCAGCTGTGGATAGTGGCCTTTGGCTTTTTTATGCAAGCGCTGGATACCACCATCGTTAACACCGCCCTCCCCTCAATGGCGCAAAGTCTTGGGGAGAGCCCGCTGCATATGCATATGGTTATCGTCTCCTACGTGCTGACGGTGGCGGTGATGCTGCCCGCCAGCGGCTGGCTGGCGGATCGTGTCGGAGTAAGAAATATCTTTTTTAGCGCCATCGTGCTGTTCACCGCCGGCTCCCTGTTCTGCGCGCAGGCCGCCACGCTCGATCAGCTGATTCTGGCCCGGGTGCTGCAGGGCGTCGGCGGCGCAATGATGGTTCCCGTAGGCCGCCTGACGGTAATGAAAATTGTCCCGCGCAGCCAATATATGGCGGCGATGACCTTCGTCACCCTGCCCGGCCAGGTGGGGCCGCTGCTCGGCCCGGCGCTCGGCGGGATGCTGGTGGAGTACGCCTCCTGGCACTGGATCTTTCTGATCAATATTCCGGTTGGCATCATCGGTGCCATCGCCACGCTGTGGCTGATGCCCAACTACACTCTGCAAACCCGGCGCTTTGATATCCTCGGCTTTATTTTGCTGGCCGCCGGCATGGCAACGCTCACCCTGGCGCTCGACGGCAAAAAGGGGCTCGGAATCTCCCCCCTGTGGCTGACGGCGCTGGTGGCCATCGGCGCGGCGTCAATTCTGTGCTATCTGTGGCACGCGCGCGGCAACCGGAACGCGCTGTTCAGCCTGAAGCTGTTCAACAACCGCACCTTTTCTCTCGGCCTTGGCGGCAGCTTCGCCGGGCGCATCGGCAGCGGCATGCTGCCGTTCATGACCCCGGTGTTTTTACAGATTGGCCTCGGCTTTTCGCCGTTCCACGCCGGGCTGATGATGATCCCTATGGTGCTTGGCAGCATGGGAATGAAGCGCATTGTGGTTCAGGTGGTCAACCGCTTCGGCTATCGCCGGGTGCTGGTGACTTCAACGATCGGCCTCGCGCTGGTCAGCCTGTTGTTTATGGCCGTCGCGCTCGCGGGCTGGTACTGGCTGCTGCCGGTGGTCCTGTTTCTGCAGGGAATGATTAACTCCAGCCGCTTCTCCTCAATGAATACCCTGACCCTGAAAGACCTGCCCGACGATCTGGCCAGCAGCGGCAACAGCATGCTATCGATGGTCATGCAGCTGTCGATGAGTATCGGCGTCACTATCGCCGGGATGCTACTCGGTCTCTACGGCCAGCAGCATATCGGCGTCGATGCGGCGACCGCTCATCAGGTGTTTCTTTATACCTACTTAAGCATGGCGGTGGTTATTGCGCTGCCGGCACTCATTTTTTCCCGCGTACCGGACGACACCACGATGAATACCGTGATTCGTCGCCGTAAAAGGAGTGAGTCTTGAAGTTCTGGCGTCCCGGCATTACCGGCAAGCTGTTTATCGCGATTCTTGCCACCTGCATCGTGCTGCTAATCAGCATGCACTGGGCGGTGCGTATCAGTTTTGAACGCGGCTTTATCGACTATATCAAGCGCGGCAACGAACAGCGCCTGACCATGCTCGGCGATGCCCTGAGCGAACAGTATGCCCAGCACGGCAGCTGGAAGTTCCTGCGCAACAACGACCGCTTTATTTTCCAGCTGCTGAAAACCTTTGAGCGCGACAATGACGATCGCTCGCCGCCGGGTCGCGGCATGGGTCCGATGGACGAACCGCGTCCGGGCCCCGGCCCCGGAGAGATGCCGCCGGATGCCGCGCCGGACCGCCCCCTTGAGGGCCCGCGCGGCGATCGTGGCGATCGCGGTCCCGGTCCTGATATGCCTCCGCACGGCTGGCGCACGATGTTCTGGGTGGTCGATCAGAAAGGGCGCGTACTGGTGGGCCCGCGCGAGCGCGTCCCGACAGACGGCACCCGGCGCAGCATTATGGTTAACGGCGTCGAGGTTGGCGCGGTCATTGCCTCGCCGGTTGAGCGCCTGACGCGCAACACCGATATCAACTTCGACCGTCAGCAGAAACGCACCAGCTGGCTGATTGTCGCCCTCGCTACGCTGCTGGCGGCGCTGGCCACCTTCCCGCTGGCGCGCGGTCTGCTCGCCCCGGTTAAACGGCTGGTTGAGGGGACTCATCGTCTGGCGGCCGGCGATTTCTCCACCCGGGTCACCGCCACCAGCAGCGATGAACTGGGGCGCCTGGCGAAAGATTTCAACCAGCTAGCCAGTACCCTTGAACGCAATCAGCAAATGCGCCGCGACCTGATGGCCGATATTTCTCATGAACTGCGCACGCCGCTGGCGGTGCTGCGCGGCGAGCTGGAGGCGATTCAGGATGGCATCAGGAAATTTACCCCGGATTCCATCGCCTCCCTACAGGCGGAGGTCGCCACCCTCACCAAACTGGTCGAGGATTTGCACCAGCTTTCCATGTCCGATGAAGGCGCCCTCACCTACCAGAAAAGCTCGGTGGATATTATTAATCTGCTGGAGGTCGCCGCCGGCGCGTTTCGCGAGCGCTTCGCCAGCCGTGGACTGTCGATTGGCGTTTCGCTGCCGGAAAGCGCGACGATTTTCGGCGACCGGGATCGCCTGATGCAGCTGTTCAACAACCTGCTGGAAAACAGCCTGCGCTATACCGATAGCGGCGGCGGCCTGCAGATTAGCGCCAGCCAGAGCGGCCAGATGCTGATTCTCGACTTTGCCGATAGCGCGCCCGGCGTCACCGACGAACAGCTGGAGCGGCTGGTTGAGCGCTTTTATCGTACCGAAGGGTCGCGTAATCGTGCCAGCGGCGGCTCTGGTCTGGGGCTGGCGATTTGCCTTAACATCGTGGCTGCCCACGGCGGCACTTTACGTGCCGGCCATTCGCCTTTGGGCGGGGTTAGCATTAAAGTAGAGTTACCTCTGGAACGTAATTTATCGAGAGACGTATGACTGAATTACCTGTTGATGAAAACACGCCGCGCATTCTTATCGTGGAAGATGAGCCCAAACTGGGCCAATTGCTGATCGATTATCTTCAGGCGGCGGGTTATGCGCCGACGCTGATCAATCACGGCGATCGGGTTCTACCGTACGTTCGCCAGACGCCGCCGCATCTGATCCTGCTGGATCTGATGCTGCCCGGTACCGACGGACTCACTCTGTGCCGGGAAATCCGCCGTTTCTCTGAAGTTCCGGTGGTGATGGTAACCGCCAAAATCGAGGAGATCGACCGCCTGCTGGGGTTAGAAATCGGCGCCGATGACTATATCTGTAAGCCCTATAGCCCGCGTGAAGTGGTGGCCCGCGTGAAGACCATTCTTCGCCGCTGCAAGCCGCAGCGCGATCTGCAGGCGCTGGATGCCGAAAGCCCGCTGATTGTCGACGAGGGCCGCTTCCAGGCTTCCTGGCGCAACAAGCTGCTGGACCTCACGCCCGCCGAGTTCCGGCTGCTGAAGACCCTCTCTCAGGAGCCGGGTAAAGTCTTCTCCCGTGAACAGCTGCTCAATCATCTGTACGACGATTACCGCGTGGTCACCGATCGCACCATTGACAGCCATATCAAAAACCTGCGCCGCAAGCTGGAATCGCTGGACGCCGAGCAGTCGTTTATCCGCGCCGTTTACGGCGTTGGATATCGCTGGGAAGCCGACGCCTGCCGCCTGGCGTAACCGCCCAGCTCCGGCTCAGCGCCGGGGCTGGCATTTTCTGTTATCCGCTCCCCCAAATAAGCCCCTCAGCGGCGCTTCAGGAAAAAACTGCGCCCTTCGGGTCATAATCTGAGAATACCGGCAATAATAAGAAATACGTCACCGGCATGATATATTGCAGGCGGATATTCTCTAATATTCAACTGCGCAAGGAATGCCATGAGTAATATTCATAGAAAATATAATCCACGAAATATAATTAACGCTCCTGATGTAAAATCGGCCATTATTTCTCGCAGCGAACAGCGCGACGACGGTAGTAGTATTCAACGCTGGCTAAGCAACCATTTTTTTCGCTGGGCTATCGGTAATTTCCCCCACGTTTATCCTGTACGCTCCGCCGCCGATTATGCGGTTTACTTTGGCGCGGAGAAGGCGATCCCCGCGTGGTTGATATCCGGGCTGGGCGGCGGCGGCGCCTTTTACTATCTTAATCCACAGCATCCGCAGCTGCTGGCGACGGAAAGGGAGTTACTGGAGTTCCTGTCGCGGCTGGAAGGCACGCGGCTGGAAAGCAAACTTCAGCGCATTAATTGTTTCACCGTCCTGGACATGCGCGAGGCCGAGCACCAGAAAATGCAGCGCCTGCGCGAACGAGGGTGGTACCCCTCCAGCGACGACGCCGTTAAGCCGCTGATGAAGGTCACTGCTGGGCAATGGGTCGCCTTCAATGCCGCCAGCCCGGCCTTGCGTAGTGAAATGGCCTATGAATCCTGGCATATGCAGCACTGCGTCGGCCAGTTCGAGGATAAAGGGTCACTCTCCGGCGGCTACGGCGAGTACTACGCCCGGCAAATTGAACAAGGCGCATTTCGCCTTCTGAGCCTGCGCGACGAAAATAATATTCCCCACGTCACCCTGAGCCTGAGGATAAATAATGACAGCATGAGTATCGATCAAATTAAAGGTAAGCAGAACCAGCATCCTGTTAAAAAAAATGCCGCCGACGTTTTGGCTTTATTACATTATCTGCAACCACGTCCCGAGCGCCACGCCGATTGTGAAGGTATGGGGATCGTCTATGAAGCGACGCCGCAATTTGCTGGCTGGAAATTTATCACCGATGTGGTTGATTTTGATTTTTTACTCAACGTTCTGCATAACAATTTTCATTTAATGACGCACTTCCCTCACCCACCGGTGGCGCTACAGTGGCTGCTTCTGCACAGCGCTCCGGAGGCATTGCGCTATCTTCGGACGATCGATCCCAACGTGGCGACCGCGGCGGAAATGCTGTTCCCACAGCATGAATGGCACCCTACGCTTGCCGGGAAAAACACCTGCAGCCAGCCTTTTGAAATTGAGAGCCTGACGCTACAAACCACGCGCTACCGACCCCACACCGGAGAGAGTCCTTGATGCTGCTGATAGCCTTGTTTACCACCGCTTATTACCTGCGCTTACGCGCCAAAAAAAAGAATAAACAGCTGGTTGCCGCCCGCATCGCCGAGGAAAAAGAAAAGGACCGTCTTAACGATCTGCGCCGCGATAGCCGAAGACGCCAGTGGGCGCTGGCGTTAGCCGATCTCCTCTCGCACCGCAATGGCCTGCCGACAAAAGGCGTACAGCTGGCGTTGAAACTTGATGATGACCAGCGCCGCCACCTGACGCAGCAGGTAAAAAAAGAACTGGGCTTGCATCAGCACCTCGACGGCGCGGCGTTACGCCAGCAGATCGCCGAGATCCTGCGCTGCTGGCCGGCGGGCATGGGCAACTCGCCGCGCACGTTTTACCACCACCTGGCGGCCCAGGGCCGGGTTCGCGACGCGCTGGCGTTCGACTGCATGCGCACCGCCTTTCTGACGCGCTGTATCGCCGGGCTCGGCTGGTGCGACGAAAATCAGGCCTGGCTGGTTCTCCTGTTAAACGCCCAGCGGGCGCAGGATTGTTTTGCTTCGTGGGAAGATTACGCCACCGCCTACGTCCGCGCCCGCCGGGTACGGCTGGCATTAATGGATACGCCAACGGCGGTTGCCGGACGCGATGTGCAGGAGGTGGCCTGTTATCTGAAAGCCTCCTTCAGCCGCTGGAAAACGCTGCCGTGGAATGACTTCAAAATTTTCGACCCGGTTTAAAAGGAGTGTATATGGAAAAGGATGACCCACTGCTCACCGCCATGTTTGAGATGTGCAACCGTAAAAATCCCCTCAATGACAGACAGCGCGAGTGGTCTATCGCGGATCTTCCCGGCCTGTTGCGCGAAGGATGTTATGACGAGCTCGAGGCGCGCTATAGCCGGGCGCTGGCGGAAAGCCTGACCAGCCGCGAGGCGGAAAAACGTTACTTCCTCGCCTGGACGCAGATGTGCAACCATTTTTACGATATGGATGCGCTGGTCGAGGCCGGGCCTGCTGGGTTAGCGCTGATCAAAAACTGGCAGCGCGCCCGCCCGCGCTCCAGCTATGCCTGGCTTGCTGAGGCCCAGTACTGGAACCACCGCGCGTGGCTCTATCGCAGCTACGGCTGGGCGCAGGATACCACCCGCGCCATGTGGATCTGCGCCAGCGCCTGCAATGAGCGGATGGTCATTGCCGCTCTCTACGCCATCGACCTCGAACCACGCCAGTGGATGGCGGCGTCCCTGACCAGCACTAACTCTAAGGTCTTCGGCCAGCCCGACTGGCTGGCTGAGTTCCTTGCCGGCGCTGAGGTTGCAGGACGACCGCTGATGCAGGAACTGGCTGAGTATCACCGCCGCTCACCGCAGGAAGTGGAGGCGCTGATGGCCCATTCCGGCCTGTCGTTTGCCGACGCGGTATGCCCGGATCTGCCTCGCACGCAGGTTCTGCCTGCGTGCGATGGCGACGCCGGGCAACGCTACTGGCTCGCCGTTTGTCTGGCGATTTTCCCGACGGCATTTTACGCGCTGGATGAGTATATTCCGTTTCGTATGCCGCGCTGGGGAGGATCGCATCAGGAGATCCGCGAATTTCTGGCATCAACGGTATGCGATCATCTTACCGCCGCCGAGCGGGAGCATCTGGAACTTTTAATCTGGTGGGATGACCATCGCGATCTGCGTATCAATGAAGTGGATTCACCGACCGAGCGGGAGCATATTATCGCCAAAGCCGAAGAGATTGCCCGGCGGGCGCACATGGCGCAGTCTCGCCACCATGCGCTGGAGTGGCTGCTGCTCTGCTATAGCGATTTAGACGATAAAGACGCGCTCTGGCTCACCCTGCAGCGTTCGGTCATGGAAAAAGTGAAGCTCAACAATTACTACACCGCGTGGGCGTTAAAGTTTGCGCTGCGCGATTTCCCGGACAGCGAGTGGGTTTACAATTTCATCTGCCAGAATGCGCAACAAACCGAATACGGCGTGCCGAAAATCTATCGCGGCTACTTCCAGTACGCGGGGTTATTTGGCTTTGAAAAAGATGAAGCGCAGGGTGCCGTCTGGCTCGATAGCGTCGCCGACATTGAATACGACCATAACTGGCGGGCGGCGATAAAAGATTTTCGCTGGCTCGGTTACCCCGAATATCTCCTGCCTCTGGCCCACCTTGGCGCCCGGAGAAACATCCCCAGCGCGCTTAATCAGCTCGGGGTGGAATCTCATGCCAGAGATAACGGAGGCTTGTTGCCGTACGATCCCGCCATCGCCTTCGGTTACTGCCAGCAAGCGGCCGAGATTTTACGCCATCACGTCGCGCAGCGCGACGCAGATAAATATCGCTTGATCGCCAACGGCGGCGATGACGGCTATGAACAGGACCTGCAGGAGATCCATTTCCGTATGGCCAACTGCTGCGAACGTCTGATCAACCAGGCTCCGCCGGCGGAAAAGCGCGCCGCTTACGAAAAAAACCTTCTCGATAATCTCTATCTGGCCTCCCGCTATGGCGATAAGCGGGCCTGGGAACTCTTTCTGCTTAATATCGCCGGCGTAAAAGATTTAGCGCTGGCGCACTCACATTTGCAACAGGTGCGGGAAGCGGCAAATAAAGGTTCGCCGGAGGCCATGGTGGCGCTGTCGCAGCTGTACGGTAACAAACGGGATAAAGCGCTTTATAATATGAAACAGAGCGCGCGCTGGGCGCATTTTTTCATCACCTTGTACCCTGAACATGAATTATTCATGGATCTGGATGCTCTCCATTTCGATTCTTTCTGGAAACGCTGGCGCTTTGCCTGGTACACCTCACGCATCCCGGATTCCGAGCTGCCGGGGCAGGTCAACTCCATGGTGTAAGGTGGTTTACTCCCCTGCCCCACAGCGCTACAATGCCCGCCCTTAATGTGGGGGCACTCCCCAACTCGCCGCACCGGGTGCGGCGAATCTGACCTGTCATCAGAACGAGAAAATCATGTTTAAACCGGAACTCCTTTCCCCGGCGGGAACGCTGAAAAATATGCGTTACGCTTTCGCCTATGGCGCAGATGCCGTTTATGCGGGCCAACCCCGCTACTCCCTGCGCGTGCGTAACAACGAATTCAATCACGAAAATCTGCAGCTCGGCATTAACGAAGCCCACGCGTTGGGTAAAAAATTCTATGTGGTGGTTAACATTGCCCCGCATAACGCCAAGCTGAAAACGTTTATTCGCGATCTGAAGCCGGTGGTGGAAATGGGGCCAGATGCGCTGATCATGTCCGATCCGGGCTTAATTATGCTGGTGCGCGAACATTTTCCCGACATGGATATTCATCTGTCGGTGCAGGCCAACGCCGTGAACTGGGCGACGGTCAAGTTCTGGCAGCAAATGGGGCTGACCCGCGTCATTCTCTCCCGCGAGCTGTCGCTGGATGAAATCGCCGAAATTCGCAGCCAGGTGCCGGAGATGGAAATTGAAATCTTCGTTCACGGCGCGCTGTGCATGGCCTACTCTGGCCGCTGCCTGCTCTCGGGCTATATCAACAAACGCGATCCGAACCAGGGCACCTGCACCAACGCCTGCCGCTGGGAGTACAACGTGCAGGAAGGTAAAGAAGACGACGTCGGTAATATCGTGCATAAGCACGAACCGATCCCGGTGCAGAACGTCGAGCCGACGCTGGGCATCGGCGCGCCGACTGACCAGGTGTTTATGATTGAAGAGGCCAAACGTCCGGGCGAATACATGACCGCGTTTGAAGACGAACACGGCACCTATATCATGAACTCGAAAGATCTGCGCGCTATCGCTCACGTCGAGCGGCTGACCCAGATGGGCGTTCATTCGCTGAAAATCGAAGGCCGCACGAAATCACATTACTATTGTGCCCGTACCGCTCAGGTCTACCGCAAGGCCATTGACGACGCCGCCGCAGGCAAACCGTTCGATACTTCCCTGCTGGATACCCTGGAAAACCTCGCGCATCGCGGCTATACCGAAGGTTTTCTGCGTCGCCATACGCACGATGACTACCAGAACTATGAGCACGGCTACTCTGTTTCCGAACGCCAGCAGTTCGTCGGCGAATTTACCGGCGAGCGCAACGGCCAGCTAGCGGCGGTGGCGGTGAAAAATAAATTTTCCGTCGGCGATAGCCTTGAGCTGATGACCCCGCAGGGCAACGTCAACTTTACTCTCGAACATATGGAAAACGGCAAAGGCGAGCGAGTGTCAGTAGCGCCGGGCGACGGGCACACAGTATGGTTGCCTGTCCCGGAAGATATGGTGCTGCAATATGCTCTGCTGATGCGCAACTTTACTGGTCAGACAACCCGAAACCCGCACAGTAACTAGTTAATTTGGGTTATTTTTTCACGATGTAAAGATATTAGAAACGGATCACATACCGTTTCGTTCAAAGCAGATATCATCCATTTCGCTGAAAAACATAACCCATAAATGCTAGCTGTACCAGGAACCACCTCCTTAGCCTGCGTAATCTCCCTTACGCGGGCTTATTTTTTATCTCTCCCCCCGCCTTCGCTTTCTTCATGCGGTACACTTTATGCATTACTGAGCAATAAAGGTCCCCTGATAATGTCCACGTTTCCAGCCAGCTTACTGATTCTGAATGGCAAAGGCGCCAATGAACCGCAGCTACGCGAGGCGGTTAAACTGTTACGCGACGAAGGAATCGATATTCACGTCCGCGTCACCTGGGAAAAAGGCGATGCCGTTCGCTTTGTCGATGAAGCTCTGCAGCTGAATGTCGAAACGGTGATTGCCGGCGGCGGTGATGGCACCATCAATGAGGTGGCGACGGCGCTGGTCGAGCGCGACGGTAAAATGGCGCTGGGGATTTTGCCGCTGGGCACGGCGAACGACTTCGCCACCAGCGTCGGCATCCCGCAGGATCTGGCCAGCGCGCTGAAGCTGGCCATCGTTGGCCGCGAAGTGGCGATAGATATTGCGCGAGTTAACGATAAGACCGGTTTTATTAATATGGCCACCGGCGGTTTCGGCACCCGCATTACGACCGAAACCCCGGAGAAACTCAAGGCCGCGCTCGGCGGCGTCTCGTATTTGATCCACGGCCTGATGCGCATGGATACGCTCAAGCCGGACCGCTGCGAAATCCGCGGCGAGAACTTTCACTGGCATGGCGATGCGCTGGTCATCGGCATCGGCAACGGGCGTCAGGCCGGCGGCGGCCAGCAGCTGTGCCCGGAAGCATTAATCAACGACGGCCTGCTGCATCTGCGCATTTTCACCGGCGAAGAGCTGATCCCTGCGCTGTTCAGCACCCTGGCAAATCCGCAAACCTCGCCGAATATCATCGACGGCGTCTCATCGTGGTTTGAGATAACCGCCCCTCATGAGATGACGTTTAACCTCGACGGCGAACCGCTGACCGGTAAAACCTTCCGCATGGAGCTTTTACCGGCCGCGCTACGCTGCCGGCTTCCTCCCGACTGTCCGCTGCTACGTTGATCAGGTTTCGCAAAGCAAAGACGGCGCCCGGCTGGTATACAGCAGCCGGGTTCGTTGATTGAGCCGCTGAATATTAAGGTAAAACGGCACCTGCGGCTGCAGGAAAAACTTGGGCAGGATGTTGTTAATATGCTTCTCCTGCTCGGTTTCGCCGATGCTGGCAGAGACGGTTTCCGATCGCAGGAAGTAGTGCTGGCCGTCGCGGGTAAAGCTAAACCAGATGTTCTGGTTGATGGTAAACGATTCACCCTGCGGCGGCGTAATCTCTCCCCGGACAATCACCAGCCCACGGGTGCTATCAAATACGAAGCGTAATGAAATATCGCCCTGATAACCTGAGTTTAATAGCCGCATCTCACCGCTGCACTGGAAATGATTGCGCTGCCAGTATTGCCAGGATTTTATCGTCATACCGCTTAATACTCCGATAAATACGATAGCGATTAACCATTTAATTTCACGCCGGCGCATTGACTACCTCCTTAATGTAATATTTGGTGAGGCATTGATTATCACGCCATTGACTAAATGGCTGACGGCAGCGAATCACCGACACCCGCGCTTGCCCGGGATAAAGCGTCAAATAAATCCATGGATATTCTTCGCATTCAAATTTACTGCGCTTGATAAAATTGACATGACGAACATGGTCAACTACGTCATTATTGGCAAAGAAGTGACATTGTTGCGAAAATTTAGCAATTATGGGCGAATAACTTTGCAAATAAGATTCGAATTCTGTTTGCCACGCAACAAATCCACAAACCAGACAACTCAGCAGCGCCGCAAGCCCCCACAAAAGAGAGCGTCGCGGCCTTAACCGCTTTTTTTCGGGCAAACTCGCAGCTGCGACCTCCTTATGAACAGGCTCGTCAACGGGCGCTTGTGGCTCCTCCGCCGTCGGTGCCTTCTCTACACCGCGCGGCTGAGATTCCGTAACCGTTAATGTTGCATCCAGCCTGACGCCTACCCTCGGCACCGTAATAATAATATCCTCGTCTACCCCCAGCTCCTTAAATGCCCGACGTAACAGGGAAATATTCTGGTAAAAACCGTTGCTGGTTACCTGGGCGCCATGCTTTATCCACACTTCCTCAAAAAAGGTTTCGCGGGCAACAGTATTGCCATCATGCTGAATAAGCAGTAATAAACAGCGGCTGGCCGGCATATTTAAGGAAACCGTTTTCGTCTCGTCAGCAATAAGTATTAGAGCGCTACGCTGAGGAAAAAAGGCAATTCTTCCATTAATCGTATATATTTTTTCCATCCTGTTCTCTGAGAATAGTAATCACGTGGATGAGCGGCAGGGGGTACCCTACTATAAATAGGGTAATCCGCCATGACGTTGATGACATCTTAAGATTATTCGCAGGCGAGTTTACTCTATTACTCAGCAGATCTGGAGGCGTAATACGCAGTTTTTCCTTGTTATTAGCAAGGTTTAAATGAATTTACAGAACGGAATATTTTGTACTTCGAATTGAAATTGGCTATTTATTTCAAAAAAAATAATAAATGCAAGTTATAATTCGTAAAAGATGCATTCACACAACAGATACTTTCATTTTAGATCTAAATACCACATTTACATTAATAGACGATATTTATAACTATAACTACATATCGTTTCAAAGTTTTATCTATAAAATGGGCGCATTTCCCACGTGACAATGCGCCATAAAGCTTAGTATGCCGCCACCTCGCGCGCCATTTCGCGCGTATATTGCCGACTGGCGTTGACCAGCATCTGCGTATAGGCCGTCCGCGCCTCGCCGCTGACCAGCGCATCGACCGTCAGGGTTTCAAGGATTTTCCCGTACTGCATCACCGCCACGGTCTGGCATAAATGGGCAATAACCCCGAGATCGTGGGTAACCATCAGGTAAGTGAGCTTAGCCTCCTGCTGCAATTCTGCCAGCAGATTGAGGATCTCCGCCTGCACCGACACATCCAGCGCCGACGTCGGCTCATCCAGCAGCAGTACCTGAGGCTCAAGAATCAGCGCTCTGGCTATCGCCACGCGCTGCCGCTGCCCGCCGGAGAGCTGATGCGGATAGCGCTCGCGAAAGGCACGGTTGAGGCCAACTTTGTCCAGCAGCGCATTGATCCGCCGGTCGCGGTCGTTGATACGATGGATCTGCAGCGGCTCTTCGAGGATATCGCCAATGGTGTGACGAGGATGCAGCGATCCGTAGGGGTCCTGAAATACCATTTGCACCTGACGGCAGCGCTTGCGGCTGATTTCATGCCCTAAGCGCTGACCATCGATGGCCAGCTCCCCCTGCCAGTGGGTAAACAGCCCCGCCAGGCACTTGAGCACCGTCGTTTTACCGGAGCCGGACTCGCCTACCAGACCGTAGATCTCGCCGGGCTTAACGTGGAAACTGACGTCATACAGCACCTGGTTACGCTTCTCCCCCTCGCCAAACGCGAGGTTGAGATGTTGAACTTCAATCATCATCCGCTCCTTATTCCGTTAGCCAGCTGGCCTGACGCTGCAGCACCGGCAGTATCGGGCGACGATGCTGCATATCCGGCAGCGAGTTAATCAATCCCTGAGTATAGGGATGACGGGCGTTATCGAGATCTTTAGCAGCGATGGACTCCACTACCCGTCCGGCGTACATCACCAGTACGCGGTCGCAGAAGCTGCGCACCAGGTTGATATCGTGGCTGATAAAAATCAGCCCCAGCCCGCGCGACTGAACCAGGTCATCCAGCAGGCCCAGCACCTGCAGGCGCACCGACACATCCAGCGCGGAGGTGGGCTCATCGGCAATGATCAGTTCCGGGTCGGTAATCAGCATCATGGCGATCATGATGCGCTGCCCCTGTCCGCCGGATATTTCATGCGGATAAAGCTGATAAACGCGCTCCGGCTGGCGAATACGCACCACCTCCAGCATCTCCAGCGCCCTGGCTTTCGCCTCATCTTTGCGCCCGGGATGATGAGTAAGCCAGGCCTCGGCGATTTGCTTACCCACGCAGACCACCGGATTAAGCGAATATTTCGGGTCCTGCATAATCATAGAGATACGTTTGCCGCGTACGCCGCGCATCTGCGCTTCGCTAAGATGCTGCAGATCGAGGTCGGCAAACTGCATCCGGCTGGCGCTGACGCGGGCCTTTTTCGGATGCAGCTGCAGCAGCGCGCGCCCAACGGTGGACTTACCCGAACCGGACTCGCCGACAATCGCCAGCTTTTCGCGCCCCAGCTGGAAAGAGACGCCGCGCACGGCATGGGTCACCGCGCTGCCGTTAACAAAGTCGACGCACAGATCGCGCACGTCGAGCAGCGGAGCATTATTCACTGCGGGGATCGAGGATGTCACGTAGGCCATCTCCTAAGAAGTTGAACGCTAAGCTGTTGATCAGAATCGCCAGCCCCGGAATTGTTACGACCCACCAGCACTCCATCATATAAGTGCGCCCGCTGGAGATCATCGCTCCCCACTCCGGCTCCGGCGGCTGCGCGCCGAGCCCGAGAAAGCCGAGACCGGCCGCGGTCAGAATGATCCCGGCCATATTCATGGTGATACGGATAATGACCGAGGGCAGACACAGCGGCACGATATGGCGCCAGAGGACGCGGGACGATGAAGCGCCCTGCAGACGCACGGCGGAGATAAAATCGGCCTGGCGCAGAGAGAGCGTTTCGGCGCGCGCCAGACGGGCTATCGGCGGCCAGGCGGTAAGCGTGATGGCGATAACCACATGCTCCAGCCCCGGCCCTAAGGCGGCGACAAACGCCAGCGCCAGAACCAGACTCGGGAAGGAGATGAAAATATCGGTGACGCGCATCAGCACCATATCGACTTTACCGCCGAAATAGCCGGCGCTGACGCCCAGCAGCAGCCCGAGCGGACCGACGGTCACCGAGACCAGCAGCACGATATAGAGCGTGATGCGCGAGCCGTACACCAGGCGACTAAAGATATCCCGGCCAAACTCATCGGTGCCGAACCAGTGCTGCGCATTCGGCGCGACCAGCGCGCTGTTCAGGTCCTGCACCAGCGGGTTATAAGGCGCAATCAGCGGCGCGAAAATCGCCACCACCAGCAGCAGAAAGATAATTCCTCCGCCGATGGCCGTTAGCGGGTTGCGCGCCATTTTGCCGATAAACCCGACGGCCCGCGCCGCCGCGCGTTGCAGCCGCTGACGGCCTTCGCCCGCACCGCCCGAAAGCGGCGAATCCAGAGAAACGGTCATGATTTTGTCCTCGGGTCAAAGAATTGATACAGCATGTCGGAGAGCAGGTTGAGCATCACGAAGATCACTCCCACCAGCAGCACGCAGCCCATCACCGCATTCATATCGCCCAGCAGCAGGCTACCGGTAAGATAGGAGCCGAAACCCGGCCATGAGAAGACGGTTTCAATCAGCACCGCGCCTTCCAGCAGCGCGCCGTAGGCCAGCGCCACCACCGTCAGCAGCTGCACGAGGATGTTACGAAACGCATGGTTCCAGATAACCTGACGCTCGGTTAGCCCTTTCACCCTCGCGGTAATAATGAACTCCTGCGACAGCTGGGCCAGCATAAAGCTGCGGGTCATACGGCTGATATAAGCCAGCGAGTGAAAACCCAGCAGCGAGGCGGGAAGAATCAGATGATTAATGGCGTTCCAGAACACCTGTCCGTTTCCTGCCAGCAGCGCATCAACGGTCATCAGGCCGGTACGACGCGGCACAATGCCGTCCAGACCGAGGTCTACCCGCCCGGCGCCGCCCACCCAGCCGAGCCAGGCATAGAACACCAGCAGCCCCATCATTCCGACCCAGAAAATCGGCGTCGAGTAGCCCGCCAGGCTGATAATGCGTACCACATAATCGGAGACGCTATTGCGCCGCGCCGCCGCCAGCACGCCCAGCGGAATTCCGAGACCCGCGCCGACGAGAATCGCCATCGTCGCCAGCTCCATGGTGGCCGGGAAGACGCGGATGATATCGTCCACCACCGGTTTCCCGGTCAGCAGCGCATTGCCCAGATCGCCGTGCAGCAGGTTGACGAAATAGATGCCAAACTGGGTGGTCAGCGATTTATCAAACCCCAGCTGCTGGTAAACCTGCTGATAGGTACTCTGGTCAGCATCCGGACCGACGATCGCCAGCACCGGGTCGATAGGCATGACGCGGCCAATGGTAAAGGTCAGCAGCAGCAGGCCGAACAGCGTAATCACCACCTGCAGCAGCCGTTTGGATAAGCGCCGGCCGCGTGAGCCGGGCGCAAGGATTGCGGTACTCATCCTTTCTCTCCTTCGCGGACTTTATAGACGTCACGCAGAAAAGTGGTGGCGGAGGGGTGCGGCTGATACTCTCGTACCTCGTTGCGCACCACCACGGAATCGACCATCTGCGAAAGCGGAATTAAAGCCGGAACCAGCTGGTCGTAGCGCGCCTGGATGGCCTGGTAGTCAGCCACCTGTTTTTGCGGATCGCGTTCCAGCAGGGCCTGGTCAATCATCGTATTGAGCTGCGGGTCGTAAAAACCGGTACGCCAGCCCTGAAAGTTGGTCAGACGCGCCTCATCGCTGTTATCCGGGTTATAGACCAGCGCGCGCAGGCTGGAGTGCGGATGCGGCTCCATTCCGCTGCCGCCGCGTCCTACCAGCAGGTCAAATTTACGCTCGCGCATCGCGCCGTAGATCTGGTTACCGGTGCCGGTGATGATTTTGGCGTTAATCCCCGCCTGCATCAGCGTCGACTGCACGGCGATAGCGATGTTAAGAAATGGCTGATCGGAGAGGACCCGCAGCGTGGTATCAAAGCCGTTGGGATAACCCGCTTCCGCCAGCAGCTTTTTCGCCCGCGCCACGTCCAGCTTATAGCCAGGGTCAGGCAGCGTAGACGGCATGCCCGCCTTAATCGGCCGCTGGTGCAGCACGCCGTAGCCCGGCATCAGCGCTTTATTGATACCCTGGTAATCAATCAGATAGCGCACCGCTTCGCGCACTTTCGGTTGGGCGAAGTGCGCCTCTTTCATGCTCATCGCCACGTAGTACATGGTGCCGCGCTGCACCGCATCGACGGTCAGCTGCGGGTCGCTGCGCAGGGCGTTAATATCGGAAACCGCCATATTGTTGGCAATATCGAGGTCGCCTTTTTCGATCATCAGACGCAGGGTTTGCGACTCCTGGAAATGGCGCAGCACCACGCGGCTCATTTTCGCCTCGCCGCGCCAGTAGTCAGGATTGCGCTTCATGCGCAGCACATCTTTTGCCTGCCAGGTTTCCAGCGTAAACGGCCCGGAACCGGCTTCATGGGTGGTCAGCCAGCGGTTACCCCAGTCGTTATCCTGCTGGTAGTTTTGCACCGTTTTACTGTCCAGCACCCCGAGGTTGCCCAGCGCCGCCAGCGAGTAAATCACCAGCTGCGGATCGTTATCTTTGGGTAACTCGATTTGCACCGTGAAGCGGTCCGGCGCGCTGACCTGGCTGTCGATATTTTTCTTACTGAAGCCATAGGATTTCCATACCGAGGCCTGAGCCAGGTTGAGGTGCAGGATGCGCCGCATTGACCACACCACGTCAGCGGCGGTCAGCGGGTTGCCGGAGTGAAACTTAACGTCGTCGCGCAGATGAAAGGTCAGGGTTTTGCCGTCGGGGCTGATATCCCAGGATTTCGCCAGCGCGGGCTTAACGTTGGTGAGCTGTTCAGGGTCAAGCTCCACCAGCGAGTCGTAGAGGTTGACCACGATTCCCACCACTTCGTTACCGGTCATCGCCGCCGGGTCAAGGGTGAGCAAGTTATTCATATTCATGCCGATGATGAGCTGATCGGGCGGCGTTTTCGCCACCGCCGCCCCGCTTCCCATCGACACGGCGAGCGTGAATAAGCACGCTGCCAGTAGGGAGGTTTTTTTCATATCTCTGTTTGCCTGTACTGTAGGGTACATGTTGCCGGATGGCGGCATTTTCGCCTTATCCGGCCTACCGGGCCGCAGACCCGATAAGCGCAGCGCCATCGGGCATTTATTTTTTTGAATCAGTCGTGGCTAACGGTATTGGCTTCGATATACGCAAAATTAATGTCTTCGCCGAGGCCCGGACGTTGTGACAAATGCACAAATCCCTGGTCATCCATCGGGTCAACAATGCTATTGAGATAAGCCGCCGGTTCATCGTAGTCGAGGAACGGATGCAGCAGGCCGCGCTCGTACCAGCGGCAGTTGCGGATCGCGCCGACCACCGCCAGGCTTGCCGCGCCGTTGCCGTGGACTTCGCAATCCATGCCGAAAGATTCCGCCAGCGCCGCGACCTTCATGGTCGGGGTAATACCGCCCACGCCGTTAGCGCCGGCGCGCAGAATGTCGCAGGCTCCGGCTTTCACCCATTCGGCGCGCATGTGGTGCTTGCCGCCGAAGCTCTCCGGCCCGACGATGGGGATCGACAGGTTTTCCGCCAGCCACGCGTAGGAGGACATCGAATCCTCCTCCATCGGCTCTTCAAACCAGGCGAAATTGAGTTTTTCCAGCTCTTTGCCGATCCACAGCGCCTCGGCGCGGCTGTACCAGTGATAGCCGTCAATCATCAGGTCAATATCCGGCCCTACCGCTTCGCGCACCGCCGCGCAGGCTTTAATATCCATTTTGGGATTGGGCGCAAAAGAGATTGGCGGCATCCAGGTGTGCAGCTTGATGGCCTTGTAGCCGCGGGCGACCAGCTTTTCGGCAAAGGCGGCATACTCCTCCGGAGTCGACAGTCCACCCGGCAGATCGTCGCCGCACATCGTGCTGCCGTAAGCCGGGACGGTGTCGCGATAGCCGCCGAGCAGCTTGTAAACCGGCATCTTAAGGCTGCGGCCTATCAGGTCCCACAGCGCCTGTTCAATAAACGACAGCGCGCGCTCCGTTAGCTGATGTGCACTACCGCGCTGCCAGTGGTTAAGATCCTGCCAGATACGCTCGCGGTTAAACGGGTCCTGCCCCACCAGCACTTTGCGGAAAAAAGTATTCACCACGAACGGGCGCACGACTTCCGGAGGCGCAAATGAAAAACCCTGCTCCCCATCATCAGCGGTGATGGTCAGCATCGCCATTTTGGCCATGCTTTCAGCCCCCGGATGGGAGTGCCCGGCGCTGTCGGAAACCCGACGTGTGGGATACTGGAAAACGGTGACATTCACAGATTCAATTTTCATGCTCAATCCTTATCACGGCCAAATCCGATCGATAGAAGCAAATCGGCAAAGTGGTTTCACATTATTGAAAATACGTTTCAATATCTAATCTAAGCACAATTACGTAGCAGTGCCTCGGACAAACACCGCTAAGCAAGGCAATAAATTTGGGCATTGGCACAACAAGACGTGACTGTTTTCACAAAAGATGAGTGAAATGTGAGGCGGATCGGCATGGAGAAAAAAGGGCGTGAGCGCAGAAAAGAGAGTGACCGACCGTGTACATCCCGGGATTTTCTGCGCTCACGAAAGCGTGAGTTATGCGACCGCCTCTGGCTCGGCGGTGAGGGCTTCCAGCAGTTCAGGCAGCGCCCGGTAGCGGCCAGCGGCGGCCTGAAAACGCGCGTGCTGGCTATCTTCGGCAATCACTATCGTGGCAATCCCCGCCGCCCGGGCCGCGCTAAAGCCATTGAAGCTGTCTTCGATCACCAGGCAACGGCTGGCGTCGAGATTAAGCTTATCCAACGTCGTCAGATAAACCGCCGGATGCGGCTTGCCCTGCGCTTCATCATCCGCGCTGCAAATCACATCAAAATAGTGCCAGAGCGAGAGCTTGTTCAGCACGGCGGCGATAACCTGCCGGGACGAGGAGGTCGCGAGCGCAATTTTATAACCGGCATGGCGAAAATAGCGTAACGCCTCATGCACCCCGCGCATCGGCTCGCCTTCGGCGGCGATCAGGCCGGTAATACGCTGCAATATCGCGGCTTCAAGCCGCTGCGGAACAAGCTCAAGCTGGCAATGGCGGCACCAGGTGCGGGCAATTTCGTCGAGGCGTTTGCCTTTGGTCAGCGTTTCGCACTCCTCGACGCTCGCCGTTGCCCCCCACTGCGCGAGGGCGTCGATTTGCGCCTGCCGCCACAGGCTTTCGGAATCAATAATCACGCCATCCATGTCAAAAATCACTGCCTGAATACTCATCATTCACCTCATTAAGGCTGGCATGCCTGGCATGCCAGCCGCATCACCTTAAGAGAACTCCACCTGCTCGCTGGCCGGCGCTTCCTTGTGGGAAAATCCCGGCTGCTCGACGCGGATAAACGCACAGAGGAAAAAGGCCGCCACGTACAGCGCGGTATAGGCGATCACCACTCCGATGGTGCTAAAGAACGGCAGCAAAATCACCGCAATAGCCGGTGCGAGAAAGTTCGACATCCCCGCCGACAGGTTGTAGACCGAAATGGCCGCGCCTTTGTGCTTCGGCTCCAGCGCCGGGAAAACCGCCGCCAGCGGAACAAACGCGGCGACAAAGATCCCCAGGGCGATAGCCGGAAGCAGCGCCATCGCGAAGTTATGTCCGAAGTGCTGCGGAATGTAATAAAACGCCAGGCTGGAGACCGCCATACCGATGCAGCCGAACCAGCGCACCACCTTCATCCAGCCCAGTTTTTCGCCCAGAATGCCCCACAGCACGTTAGAGAAAATGGTGGTAAAGAAGAAGACCGCCCACACCTGCAGCCATTCTGAGGTGGTGAAGCCCAGCTCATCGACGAACATCATCGGCATAATCACCGCAAAGCCGAACAGCGAGAGCGTATTGATAATTCGCACCATGCTCGACAGCAGAATATTGCGGTTGGTATAGAGCAGCGTCGCCGCGCGGCCCAGTTCGGCAAACTTCTCGCGGGTGGTCAGGTTCTGCATATGGTGCGGCGTTTTAATATGGCGCAGGGAAGCCAGCGCAATGATGCCGCCGGTGACGCAGAAAGCGAGCGCCAGCCACAATGTCCCCAGCTCGCCGATATGCGGGATGGTAAAGCTCGGAATATAGCTGCCGAATACGCCGATGCCGATGGAATAGACCGCCCAGAACCAGCCGATCGCCGAGCTGGCGTTATCGCTTTTCACGTTGTGGATAATGGCGACGATAAACGAGTAAAGGAACAGCGGATACGCGAAGCCGCGGATGCCGTAGAAAATTAAGATCAGCGCATAGTTGGCATGACCGAGACCGAAGACCAGGAACAGCACGTGGAACACGCACCATAGCACAAAGCCAATCATCATGGTCTTCAGCGGCGTGATGATTTCCGCCACCACGCCGGAGATCCATGCCGACAGCGCGGCCGCCAGGCCGTAGAGGGTAAAGGCGAACGATGCCTGCGCCGGGGAGAACCCGAGCTCTTTAATGTAGTGCGACAGGAATGCCAGTTCAAAACCGTCGCCGGTCATAAACACGGCAATGGCGATGTATCCCCAGAGCAGGTTCAGGGGTAAACCGAGCCACTGTTTATTATTGATGGACATAATGACCTCGTTTTTAGGGTACAGGAGGCCGCTCCGGTCAGATCGCCGGAGCGGTTATGGTGATAAAAATTAATGCTGCCGATAGTTCAGATCGTTTAAATACAGGGCCTTAAACTGCGCATAGCGCCGCATCAGGGTTTGATGGCGTACCGGGTCCGCACGCCAGGTCTGCCAGATCTCCGGTTTTTCACATACCGCGGTAATTGGTTTGCCCGCCGCCAGACAGGCCAGCCGCGCCGCGCCCAGCGCGCCGCCGGTCTCTCCACCTTTGTGGGTCACCACCGGCATATCGAGGATATCGGCCAACAGCTGCGCCCAGAACGGGCTGCGGGCGCCGCCGCCAACCAGAGAACATTGTTCGATCTGCGTACCGCTCTCTTTCAACACCTGCAGACCATCGCTGATCCCAAAGCTCACCCCTTCCAGCACCGCATAGCCGAGCTGGGCGCGCAGGCTGGAGTGGGTCATGCCCCAGAACATGCCGCGCGCGTCAGGATCGTTGTGCGGCGTACGTTCGCCGGAGAGATAGGGTAAGAAGAACGGCGCATGGGCCTTCTCCTCTTCGCTAAGCTCGGCAATCTCCTCCAGCAGCGCCACTTCCGTGGTGCCGGTCAGGCGGCAGAACCACTGCAAACAGCTGGCGGCGCTGAGCATCACGCTCATCTGATGCCACAGATTCGGCAGAACGTGACAAAACGCATGGACCGCCGACTGCGGAGCCGGACGATAGGCGTCGGTTACCACAAACAGCACGCCGGAGGTACCGAGCGAAATAAACGCATCCCCCGGTGAAACCGCCCCGACGCCGATGGCGCTGACCGCGTTATCGCCACCGCCGCCGGCAACCGCTACCGAGGCATTCAGCCCCCAGCGTTCGGCCACCTGCGGGTCAAGGGTCGCGGAAACCTCGCAGCCTTCGACCAGCGTCGGCATCTGGCTGCGCGACAGCCCGCATTTATCCAGCAGCGAGTCGGACCAGTCGCGCTTCGCCACGTCCAGCCACAGCGTCCCGGCGGCGTCGGACATATCGGAGACTTTCTTCCCGGTCATCCGGTAGCGCAGATAATCTTTCGGCAGCAGTACCGTGGCGGTGCGCTGAAAGTGTTCCGGCTCATGACGGCGTACCCACAGCAGCTTCGGTGCGGTAAAGCCGGGCATCGCCAGGTTTCCCGCCACCTGATGCAGCTCCGGCGCCATCTCCTCCAGCTCCGCACACTCCGCGGCGCAGCGGGTGTCGTTCCACAGGATTGCCGGGCGAATGACTTCCCCGCCGGCATCCAGCAGGACCGCGCCGTGCATCTGCCCGGAAAGGCCAATGGCCTTAATGGCTGGCCAGTGCTGGGCGCATTTTTCCCGCAGCGTGGTCATCAGATACTCTGTCGCCTCCCACCATGACTGCGGCGACTGTTCTGACCAGTGCGGGTGAGGCCGCTGAATGCTCAGCGGCGCGCTATGGCTGGCAATAACCTCATTGTTCTCATCAATGACCAGCGCTTTCACTTCCGATGTGCCGAGATCGATACCCAGATACATAGCCACCTCTTAGTTAATCAGCGTATAAACTGCCGCGACTTTTTCGCGCATCAGCGCGAGGAAATCGGCGTTTTCAGCGAGTTCGCCAAACAGAGCTTTATCGCGGGCATACAGCGCCAGCGGATCGCTGGCTTCGAACATCTGATGCACCGCCTGCGCATCAAGAATGCCGTCCTGGTATTCATACGGCAGACTTCCCTTATGCCACTGTTCCATAAAGACGAAGAACAGCGCGGGCAGCATCGCGGTCGCTTCCGGGCGGGCGCCGCGCTGGTAGCACTCCTGCAGGGTTGGGGCGATCATCGCCGGAATTTTCGAGAAACCGTCGGCGGCAACGCGCTGGTTCGTGTCCTGGATATACGGGTTGGTAAAGCGCTTAAGCACCACATCGCGATAGGTTGGTAAATCAATGCCGTTATCGCCAAGGCAGGGGATCACATCTTCCGTAACGTAGCGGTCGGCAATGGCGTAGATGAAATCCGTTAGCGTACTTTCATGAATATACTGCTGGCCGATTAACGTCCCCGCCCACGCAATGCAGCTATGCGACGAGTTCAGAATGCGAATTTTCGCCTCTTCATAAGGAATAACCGATGCAACCATCTCCACGCCAACCGCTTCCAGATTCGGGCGCTCATCGCGGAAATGGTTTTCCACCACCCACTGGATGAAGGTCTCACCCATCACCGGCGCGCTGTCGTCAATGCCGGTTTGCGCTTTGATGCGCGCGGGCAGGTCTGACGCCGGACGCGGAGTGATACGGTCGACCATGGTGTTCGGGCAGGTCGTGTTGGCGGCCATCCAGTCAATCACCGCCTGCTTGCCGGTTAGCTGCAGGAACTCAACCATGCCGTCGTGGAAGCGCTCGCCATTATGGCGCACGTTATCGCAGTTCAGCAGAGTCAGCGGCCCGGCGTTGTCCGCCATACGCTTTTCCAGGATCCGCGCGATAGTGCCGTAAATCGTTTTGCACTCCCCTGCCAGATCGGCCTGCAAGTCGGGGTTGCTGGTTTCCAGCTTATGACGGGTATTCAGGTAGTAGCCGCCTTCCGTCACGGTGAAGGCGATGACTTTGGTCTGCGGGTTTGCCCCTTCGTTAATCAGCGGCTTGAGCCCGGCCTGCCACGGCAGCAGTTTCTGAATTGAGGTGATCTCTTCATATTCACGTTCCCCTTCAGGGCTGACGGTTTCCAGCACGTAGCGCCCACCCTGAGCTGCCAGCGCCTGGACCACCTGCTCGGCGTCGTTGCGGATATTCCCCGCCGCAATGTGCCAGCGCTTATCTCCGGAAGCAATCAAACGATGCAGATACCACGCCTGATGGGCGCGATGAAAAGAACCCAGACCAATGTGAAGCCATGTGAATTGATTGTTCATGTTCTGCTCTCCTTGAGTTGATGGCGTCACTGTAAATGATCATTTGACCAAAATAAGAGCCACGGATCACAAAAGAACAATTACCCATTAAAATTACAATTGACCAGAAAAGAGCAAAAGCTTGCCAGTTTTACCAACCACGGCGAGAATGCGGTTATTCGCCGGGCGAAATTATCGCCGCGGCCAGAAACTTAGGGCAGGAAACCATGAGCAAAGAAGATGATATTCGGCTGGATCAAAAGGTCCGCGCCGCGTGGATGTACTACATTGCCGGGCAGAACCAGAGCGAGATCGCCAGCCAGCTTGGCACGTCGAGGCCGGTGGTACAGCGGCTGATCGCCGCCGCGAAAGAAGAAGGGATTGTGTCGATCGGGCTGCATCATCCGGTGGCCAACTGCCTCGATTATGCGCTGTTACTACAGGAAAAGTACCGGCTTATCGAGTGCAATATCGTGCCCGCCTTTAGTGAAGAAAGCACCCTGGATAGCGTCTCCTTCGGTTGCTATCAGCTGATGGCCCGCTACCTGCAGGACGATAAAGAGAAAATCATCGGTCTGGGTTCCGGCCTGACCCTGAAAAAAGCGCTGCAGCGTATCGATTTCGACAGTCAGAATACCCGCTGCGTCGCGCTGATCAGCGCCATGGACGCCGACGGCCAGTGCAACTATTACGATGATGTCCCGCTGCTGCTGACCAGCAAAATTAAGGCGAAGTACTATCAGTGGCCCGCGCCGCGCTACGCGCAGACGCAGGAAGAGTACGACATGTGGTGTACCAGCCGGCTGTTCCGCAGCGTCTCCGCCGTCGCCCGCCAGGCGGACGTTATTTTTGTCGGCATTGGGCCATTAGGCACCCAAAGCCCTATTTTTAAAGACGGCTTTATCAATCAGGCCCAGATGGATGAAGTGACGGCGCAAGGCGGTATCGGCGAGATTATGGGGCGCTTTATCGATGCCGAAGGCGGAGTGGTGGATAGCGAAATCAACAGAATGATCACCAGCTACGATATCCGCCAGAATCAGTGTCCGCGCATCGCGGTGGCATGCGGCGAGTACAAACGCCCGGCGATTCTGGCGGCGCTTAAAGGCGGCTGGATCAACGGTCTGGTGACCGACGAGCACACCGCCCGCTGGCTGCTGACGCGCTAAGGTCAAACAGCCAGATAGCGACTCAGCTGCTGCTCATCAGTAGCGGCGGAATTTCAATCCGCTGCTGGCCGGCATCGCCGGAGTCGATAATCGTAAACACCGCTTCCAGCATCGCCGGCACGTCCTGCTGCACCATGTCGATATCGTGCCCCAGCAGATAGACAAACGGGTCCCAGTCGAAGCAGCCCATCGGCGGCTGCTCGCTGCCGGTGAGTCCTGCCTGCGACAGCCAACGTACGACCCCCTCCAGCGATATCGTTGAGTTGACAAATATGCCCTGCAACGGAACCTTCGCGTTGCCAAACCGCTCCTGCAGGCAGGCTTCGACTTTGCCTTTCGAATAGCCGGGAGCCAGAATGTTCCCCTGCGGCACGCTCAGCCCCTGCTCGCGATGCGCGTCGTGGAAGCCGCGTAAACGTTCGCTGGTGTTATGGTCGCTGCTGCGCCCGCCAATGAACGTCAGCGGCGCCATCTCTCCCCGGCGGCGAGCGCTATTCGCCAGGATCTTATGGGTCAGCGCTTTCGCGCCGCCGTAGTTATCCGAAATCACCGACGGTGCGATAGTCCCCGGTAGATCGAGATTGACCGTTGGCACGCCCGCCTGCTGGCATAGAGCGGAAATTTTATCCGGATTGGTCGCCCCGGTCGCCACCACCCAGTCAACCTGCCAGGAGAGCATCGCTTTCACCGCTTCGAGCTCCAGCTCGGGGCTTCGGCGCGTACAGGTGATAATCGGCAGCAGGCCCCGTTCGCGAGCCATCTCCTCAAAGCGTTCGGCGACCGAACCGAAATAGCGGTTATCGTATTTGGGGATAATCATGCCGATGACGCGCGATTTTTTGCTGCGCAGCATGCTGGCCTGGCGGTTAATCGCGTAGCCCTGCTCCTCGGCAATCCGCGTCACCTTTTCGGCAAGCTTTGCGCTGATGCGGCGCTTTTTCCAGTTGCCGTTGAGGATAGCGCTCACCGCACTCGCCGAAACGCCGGAAAGTTCCGCCAGGTCGTAAATCGTGATTTTCTTCATTTTCCCAACTTGCGTCACAAAATCATTTCGCTGTTAATTTCCCCACTTGCTCAATCGATGAAGCTAGCGCAACATGAGCTTCATCGATTGAGCTTCCATTTTACTTTCCGAAGTATTAACGCATTCAGCATTAATATTCCAGAAAACCTGCAGAAATGACGCTCATATTCAATACCTTAACAAGTTTTCGTCTCTAACGTCGAACGCGATGCCCTCGCGCTCGACAGTGCCAACCAGACTCTGTAAAGGATTATAAAATGAACCACTGTGTCTCCTCTATGAATACTTCCCTTAGCGGTAAAGTTGCCGCTATTACCGGCGCGGCGTCCGGTATTGGCCTCGAATGCGCCAGAACCCTGCTGGGCGCCGGCGCAAAAGTGGTGCTTATCGACCGTGAAGGGGAAAAGCTCAATAAACTTGTTGCCGAACTCGGTGAAAACGCCTTCGCCCTGCAGGTTGACCTGATGCAGGCGGATCAGGTTGATAACCTTGTGCAGGGAATTTTGCAGCTCACCGGGCGTCTTGATATTTTCCACGCCAACGCCGGAGCTTATATCGGCGGACCGGTGGCCGAGGGCGATCCGGACGTCTGGGATCGCGTGCTGCATCTCAATACCAACGCCGCCTTCCGCTGCGTGCGTAGCGTCCTGCCGCATCTTATCGCGCAAAAGTCCGGGGACATTATCTTCACCAGCTCTATCGCGGGCGTGGTGCCGGTGATCTGGGAGCCTATCTATACCGCGTCGAAATTTGCTGTCCAGGCGTTTGTTCATACCACCCGTCGCCAGGTTTCACAGTACGGCGTGCGCGTCGGCGCCGTGCTGCCTGGCCCGGTAGTCACCGCCCTGCTGGATGACTGGCCGAAAGCCAAAATGGACGAAGCGCTGGCCAACGGCAGCCTGATGCAACCGATCGAAGTGGCCGAGTCGGTGCTGTTTATGGTGACGCGGTCGAAAAACGTCACCGTACGCGACATTGTGATCCTGCCGAACAGCGTGGATCTCTGACCGTTCAACCAGACTGTGTGAGAGGATATTATGCAAAGCGATACGCAACATATTATTGGCGTCGATGTTGGCTCAGGCAGCGTTCGCGCCGGCGTGTTCGACCTGCGTGGCGAACTTCTTGCCCACGCAACCCGGGAAATTACCCTGTTTCGCAGCGCCGGAAGCGTGGTCGAACAGTCAAGCCGCGAGATCTGGCAGGCGGTGTGCTACTGCATTAAAACGGCGGTGGCCAGCGCCGGGGTCCCTCCATCGTCGATTGCCGGGATCGGCTTCGATGCCACCTGCTCGCTGGTAGTGATTGGCGATAACGACGCGCCGCTGGCGGTCGGGCCTTCGGAAGATGCGGACCGTAACATTATTGTCTGGATGGATCATCGCGCCACCGGCCAGGCGGAAAAGATTAACGCCACGGGCCACGCGGTGCTGCAATACGTTGGCGGCAAAATCTCGCCGGAGATGGAAACGCCGAAAATTCTCTGGCTGAAGGAGAACCGCCCGCACATTTATCAGCAGGCGCGCCACTTCTTCGACCTCGCCGATTATCTCACCTGGCGCTCGACCGGCGATTTAGCCCGCTCAGTCTGTACTGTGACCTGTAAATGGACCTACCTGGCGCATGAACAACGCTGGGATGCCAGCTACTTCCGCCAGATTGGCCTCGAAGAGCTGGCGGATGAAGATTTTGTCCGCATCGGCCAGCGGATTGTCGATCCGGGAACCCCCTGCGGCGACGGCCTTTGCGCCACGGCGGCAGAGGAGATGGGGCTGCCGATCGGTACGCCGGTAGCGGTCGGTATGATTGACGCCCACGCGGGCGGCATCGGCACCGTCGGCGTGCTTAACGGCGCGGTTAACAATATGGCCTACGTCTTCGGTACCTCCTCCTGCACCATGACCACTACTCAGGAAGCGGTATTCGTGCCCGGCGTCTGGGGGCCGTATTACTCGGCGATGGTGCCAGGGTTCTGGCTGAGTGAAGGTGGTCAGAGCGCGGCCGGAGCGGCCATCGACCAGCTGCTGAGCTTCCATCCCGCCGCCGCAGAAGCTAAGTCGCTGGCCAAAGCGCGCGGCGTCCCGCTACCGGTTTATCTTGCCGATAGCGTGCTGGCGAAGGTAGATAATCCGTCAGCGGCGGTCAAACTTGCCGACGGCCTGCACGTGGTGCCCGAGTTTTTAGGTAACCGGGCGCCGCTGGCCGATCCGCAGGCGAAAGCGATTATCGCCGGGCTGGGGATGGAGCGGGATCTGGACAATCTGATGGCGCTCTACGTCGCCGGATTGTGCGGCATCGGCTACGGTCTGCGGCAGATTATTGACGCCCAGAAGGCGTGCGGCATCCGCAGCGAGAATATCGTCATCAGCGGCGGGGCCGGTCAGCATCCGCTGGTGCGCCAGCTGCTGGCAGACGCCTGCGGAGTGAACGTGGTGAGTACCGAATCCAGTGAACCGGTGCTGTTAGGTTCGGCGATTCTTGGCGCGGTGGCCGGTCATATCGCACCTTCCCTGCCAGAAGCGATGAAGCAGTTTACCCGGGTGGATAAAACCTACCGCTGCGTAGAACAATTTAGCGCCGATCATCAGCGGCGCTATGAGGCGTATAAAATGCTACAGCACACGGCGCGGCTGATTCGCGAGTAAGCAGGAACCCGGAGGCGGCGCTTGACGCGCCTGTCCGGGCTACCGGCCCGCAGATAGCTGTGAATCCGCACCCTGCTCTCGATGGGGCCTCCGGGCCGCAGACGGCGGTGAGCCGGTAGCCCGGTCAGGCGCAGCGCCGCCGGGGAAGGCAGACGACGCTGTTGCCTTTAAGGGTTAGATAGCCTGTTAAGCGATGGTGACTTTGCCGTCCAGATAAACATCCTGCACGGCATTAATCAGCTTCACGCCGTCGGCCATCGATTTTTTAAACGCCTTACGGCCCAGAATCAGCCCCATGCCGCCCGCGCGCTTATTGATAACCGCGGTGCGCACGGCGTCGGACAGATCGGTTTCCCCGCCCGCCGCGCCGCCGGAGTTAATCAGCCCGGCACGGCCCATATAGCAGTTCGCCAGCTGGTAACGCACCAGGTCGATCGGATTATCGCTGGTGAGCTTGCTATAAACCCGGTCATCGGTATAGCCGAAGTTCACCGCTTTATAGCCGCCGTTGTTTTCCGCCATTTTCTGCTTCACGATATCCGCGCCGATGGTCGCCGCCAGGTGGTTGGCCTGACCGGTTAAGTCAGCGGAAACGTGGTAGTCGACGCCATCTTTCTTAAACGCCGAATTACGCAAATAGGCCCACAGCACGGTCACCAGGCCAAGCTCGTGCGCGCGCTCAAAAGCGGCGGAAATCTCTTCGATTTGCCGACGGGACTGTTCGGAACCGAAATAGATCGTCGCCCCGACCGCCACGGCCCCCATATTGAACGCCTGCTCGACGCTGGCATACAGCGTCTGGTCATATTCGGTCGGGTAGCTCAGCGTTTCGTTATGGTTCAGCTTGACCAGAAAGGGAATGCGGTGCGCATAGCGGCGCGACACCGAGGCCAGCACGCCATAGGTGGAGGCCACGCAGTTACAACCGGCCTCAATGGCCAGTTCGACGATATTTTTCGGATCAAAGTACAGCGGGTTGGCGGCAAAAGAGGCGCCAGCAGAATGCTCTACGCCCTGGTCGACCGGCAGGATCGACAGATAGCCGGTTCCCGCCAGGCGGCCGGTGTTATACAGGGTTTGCATATTACGCAGCACCGCCGGCGGACGGTTGTTATCAACCATCACCCGATCGACGTAATCCGCCCCCGGTAAATAGAGCTGGTCGGCTGGAATTGTCATACAGCGGTGCTGTAAAAGCGTGTCGGCATCTTTGCCAAGCAACTGCGTAATATCAGTCATAGCTATCTCCCGTAAGTGCCGGTCGAAACCGGCATGCGTTTTCCCAACCCAATTATTTTGGGCAGGTTAAGCCTGGTACCGACTCAGCAGATTTTCCAGCCGGGAGCCTATTTTTTCAGCATAGTCTGCTGACACGTTGTCTTGCCGTTTACCACCAGGCGTGGAAATGGTGTACCGGGCCGATGCCGTGTCCCACTTCCAGCGAATCCGCCTGCGCCAGCGCCGCCGAGAGCCAGCCCTTAGCTTCCGCCACGGTTCGCCCCCAATCCTCGTAACGCGGACGCAGGGCCGCCAGCGCCGCCGATAGCGTACAGCCGGTACCGTGGGTATTTTTAGTCTGGACTCTCGGCGCGGTAAAACGCCGCTCCCCGTCGCGGGTAAACAGCCAGTCCGGGCTTTCCGCATCATCGAGATGGCCGCCTTTCATTAATACCGCTCCGCAGCCCATTCCCAGCAGCGCTCTGCCCTGCTCCAGCATCTCCTGTTCCGTTCTGGCATGCGGCGCATCCAGCAGCGCCGCCGCTTCCGGCAGGTTCGGAGTGATCAGCGAGACCTGCGGCAGCAGGCGCTGGCGCAGCGTTTCCACCGCCGACGCCGAGAGCAGCGGATCGCCGCTTTTCGCCAACATGACCGTATCCAGCACCACATTTTTAATCTGATAACGCGCCAGCCGTTCCGCCACCGCTTCAACGATATCAGTTTCCGCCAGCATCCCGATTTTGGTGGTATCGATGCGCACATCGCTGAAGACGGAATCGAGCTGCGCGGCGACAAAATCAGGCTCTATACGATAAACCGACTGGACGCCAAGGGTGTTTTGCGCCACCAGCGCGGTGATGACCGAGCAGCCGTATGCCCCCAGCGCCGAGAAGGTTTTGAGATCCGCCTGGATCCCCGCACCGCCGCTCGGGTCGGTGCCGGCGATGGTTAGCGCATTAATTCGTTTCACAGATCGCCTCCCGCATAGAGCGCATCGAGGAAGGCGGGAGTAAAGCTGCCGGGGCCGCCCTGCTGCGCCGCTTTCCCCCCCGCGAGCTTCATCAGACCGCAGGCCGCGGCCACGTTCTCCAGCCGATCGCCGGGCATCGCCGCAGCGGCGGCAACCACCGCCGACAGCGCGCAGCCGGTGCCGACCACCCGGGTCATCAACGGATCGCCGCCGGTGACCATGCGAATGCGCTGGCCGTCGGTGACGTAATCAACCTCCCCGGTCACCGCGACCACGGTATTCAGCTGGCGGGCTAACGCCTGGGCTGCGGGCAGCGCTGCGGCGGCGGTATCGGTCGTATCGACGCCGCGCCCGCCGCCGCTCACTCCGGCCAGCGCCATGATTTCCGACGCATTACCGCGAACGGCGGCAGGCTGCAGCGCCAGCAGCTCCCGGCAAAATTCTGTCCGTAAGGTCAGCGCGCCGACCGCTACCGGGTCCAGCGTCCAGGGTTTGCCCGCCTGCGTTGCGCTACGCGCCGCCGCGCGCATCGCCTCCGCACGCTCAACGGTCAGCGTGCCGACATTAATCAGCAGCGCATCGGCAATGGCGGCAAACTGGCTGGCTTCGTCCGGATCGATAACCATCGCCGGCGATGCGCCAATCGCTAACAAGACGTTGGCGGTAAAGGTCTGCACCACGTCGTTGGTCATGCAGTGAACAAGGGGAGAATGGCGGTGAAAAAGGTGCCGCAGATGGGCAATATGCGCGGGGTTCAGCAGGTCAGACATCGTTTGCTCCCGCCAGGCGATGAAGAAGCGACGACCCTGCGGTCTCTGACTTCCCTACGCTGGCATTATCCAGATCAGGTGGTACGGGTTTTTCTCAGCCTTCACAAGGAAGGGCACCCCGAGTCATTGAGAGATAAAAACGTTCTCAGCGGGCAGGTTACGGTAAGTCGCCGGACAACGCAAGCTGGCCCGGCTCGGCAAGATTTGTTCCAACATGCATGGGGAAGGACTATCCCCGCTCGCGCGGGGAACTCTCTGTCTGAGATTTTCCAGGGCCTGGCGCGCCCGGTTTATCCCCGCTCGCGCGGGGAACTCTCTAAATGTATCCTATTGTTTTATATCAACTTTATTCGCACGGAATAATCTACTGACATTTCTGCAACAAATTCATTTTTTAAAGAGGCATAACCCTTTGATTTTAAAGGGTACAAAAACTATTTCGTTGCCTCTCTCGCATTTCACCACAAGCCTTAGAGAGAGCAACGCCCGCTATAGATTCACTTCCCGCAGCGAACTCAGTAATAGTGCAAAACATTCCTCGATCAGCGGCGGCAGAGGCTGCGGTCCGCGCATCAGCGCCACGGTTCGCGTCAGCGCGGGCTGCTGAAGCTGCGCCACCTTTAACGCCGGATCCTGAAGGTGGGTAGTATAAAGCTCAGGCAGAATCGCCACCGCCAGCCGCGAGCGCACCAGGCCGTAAAGCGTCTCGATATAGTCAACCTGATAACGCGTATTCAGCGTGAGGCGATGGCTCTCGGCCAGCGCGCCGACCAGACGCTGAATATTGCCCTTTGAAAACACCGCGATATCGCGCCCCGCGAGCAGTTTCCACGGCAGATGCGGCTGCCCGGCCAGCGGATCGTCGCCGTGCAGCACCGCCACAAACGGATCTTCGCGCAGAGGATAAACCTGCAGCTCAGGCGGTAACGAACTGTCTATTGCGCCAACGGCAAAATCTATCTTTCCCGACTGCAGCTCGCAGAACAGGGCGTCGTTGGTCTGATCGTGAAACTCCACCCTCAGGCGCGGAAACGCCTGGGCCAGCGTTTGCGGCAGCAGCGGAAACAGCAGCGAACTCACCGAAGGCACTAAGCCAATACGCACCGTTCCGTCGCCGCCGGCTTCGACTATCTGCTGCATATCCTGAAAAGCCAGCTGCGCCACGCTCAACACTCGCCGGGCGTGGGGCAAAATCGCCGCCCCCAGCTCGGTTAAGGTCACCGCCGAGGCGGTACGGTTGACCAGCTTGCCGCCGAGCACCGTCTCGATTTGCCGCAGCGCGCTGCTTAGCGCCGGCTGGCTGATAGCCAGCCGGTTAGCGGTGTCGGTGAAGTGACGCAGCTGGGCCAGGGTCACAAAGTACTGAATCTGCTTGAGAGAGAGCGCGGGCAGCCGCTGCCAGGGTTCGGTCATCATGTTTTCGTCAACGGTGAGCATGCAGAATAACCCGAAGTTATCGGGCGATAAATTTATTCATCTGGGCAAACGTTTGCTCTGCCCCTAGAGTATCCCCATTATCCTTGTGCCGGAGTTGTTATGTCCAGCAGTGCTGAAACCCGCCGCCGCGCCGTCCAGGCCGCGCGCGGAGAATCCCCGTTCGATTTATTATTAACCGACGCGCAGATTGTCGACATGGCCACCGGAGAAATCCGCGAGGCCGACGTCGGGATCGTCGGTGAAACGATCGCCAGCGTGCATCCGCGCGGCAGCCGCTCCGATGCCCTCGAACGCCGCTCGCTGGCGGGATGTTTCCTGTCGCCGGGGCTGATGGATACGCACGTTCACCTTGAAAGCTCTCACCTGCCGCCTGAACGCTATGCCGAAATCGTGCTGGCTCAGGGCACCACGGCAGTATTCTGGGACCCGCACGAGCTGGCCAACGTACTGGGCGTCGAAGGCGTGCGCTACGCGGTCGCTGCCAGCCGCCATCTGCCGCTGCAGGTGATGGTTGCGGCGCCTTCCAGCGTGCCGTCGACGCCGGGACTGGAGATGTCCGGCGCCGATTTCGCCGGCGCGGAGATGGAAACCATGCTGGCCTGGCCGGAAGTCTGCGGCGTTGCTGAAGTAATGGATATGCACGGCGTGCTGCACGGCAGCGAGCGGATGCAGGAGATCGTTCAGGCCGGGTTGAACAGCGGCAAGCTGATCGAAGGCCACGCGCGCGGTTTGAGCGGCGCGGATCTGCAAGCCTATCTTGCCGCCGGGGTCACCTCCGATCATGAGCTCACCTCGGCGGACGATGCGCTGGAAAAACTGCGCGCCGGGCTGACTATCGAAATTCGCGGCTCGCACCCTTACCTGCTGCCGGATATCGTTAACGCGCTGAAAACGCTGCCGCATCTCTCCTCGCAAATCACCGTCTGCACCGACGATGTGCCGCCGGATATGCTGCTGGAAAAAGGCGGCATTATCGCCTTGCTCAACCAGCTGATTGAGCACGGACTGCCGGCTACCGACGTCCTGCGCTTCGCCACCTTAAACGCGGCGATCCGTCTGCAGCGTAACGATTTGGGGCTGATTGCTGCCGGACGCCGCGCCGATCTGGTGGTTTTCGATTCTTTATCCCGACTCAACGCGCAGGAAGTTTACGTCGCCGGTAAGCTGATTGCCCGCGATGGCGCCCTGCTTCAACCCATTCCGTCGGCGGCGGGCGTTACCCCGCCGCGCGATACCCTGCAGATGCCGCCGCTCAGCCCTGACGATTTTATCCTCCGCGTTGGCGCCATTCGCCACGGCGTCGCCCGTCTGCGGCATATTCGCGGCGCGCGCTTTACCCAGTGGGGAGAAGTTGAGGTGCAGGTCCGGGATGGCCGGGTGCAAATCCCGGAAGGATTTAGCCTGATTTGGGTTAAGCACCGCCACGGTCGTCACCAGGCGACGCCGCAAATTGCGCTGCTGGAAGGCTGGGGCGAACTGCGCGGCGCCATCGCCACCAGCTACTCTCACGATTCTCACAACCTGGTCGTGCTCGGACGCGATGCCGACGAGATGGCGCTGGCGGCGAACCGCCTGATCGAATCCGGCGGCGGCATGGCGCTGTCGCAGCAGGGAAAAATCCTTGCCCACGTGGCGATGCCGATCGCCGGGATGCTTTCTGACTTACCCGCCCCGGAGCTGGCCAGAGAGTTCCGCCAGCTTCGCGACCTGAGCGCGGAAGTCGCCGACTGGGAGCCGCCCTATCGCGTGTTTAAAGCTATCGAGGGTACCTGCCTTGCCTGTAACGCCGGGCCGCATTTAACAGATTTAGGTTTGACCGACGGCAGCACCCGCCAGATAGTCGAGCCGCTGATAGACTGCCGGGAAATCCCGGAACACACAGAACACAACAATAAACATCAGGGAGCCTGAGCATGGCCGACAATACCCTTAACTCATCCGCGCAGGGAAGCTGGCTGGAGCGCCGTTTTGCCTTGTACTCCCGCGGCAGCACGCTGCGCACCGAATGCCTCGCGGGCATCACCGGTTTTCTCGCCGCCGCCTATCTACTGGTGGTTATCCCCGGCCTGCTGGCGGTGGGCGGGATGGATAAAGGCGCGGCAACCACCGGCACGATTCTGGTGTTCGTCGGCGGCACGCTGCTGATGGCATTTTATGCCAACCTGCCGTTTATCGTCGGGCCGGGCATCGGCGGTTCGGTGCTGGTCGGCGTCACGCTGGCGGGCAGCGAAGGCATTGGCTGGCAGATCGGGCTTGGTATCGCCTGCTGGTCGGGGATTCTGTTTTTCCTGCTGACCAAATTCGGCCTGCGTGAAGTGGTAACCCGTTCGGTGCCGCAGTCGATCAAGCTCGGTCTGACGGCGTCCATTGGGCTGTTCGTCGCGGTATTGGGCTTCCGTAACGCCGGACTGGTGCTGGCTAACGCCAAAACCAACGCCCTGATGCTCGGGGATTTCCTTTCGCCGGGGGCGCTGGTTGCGCTCTGCGGGCTGTTTCTGGCCATTGCCCTGCAGGCAAGAAAAATCCCCGGCTCGATTCTGTGGGCGATTCTCTTTGCAACCCTGGTCGGTATTCCGATGGGCGTTACCAGACTCCCGGGCAGTTTTATCGATATGCCGCATTCGCTGACGCCGGTGCTGGGGCAAATCGATATGCTGGGCGCGCTGAATATCGCCTTTCTGCCGTTCCTGTTCGTCTTTTTCGCCTCAGAGTTCTTTTCCACGATGGGCACCACTCTGGCCGTGGGCGGCGAAGCGGGTCTGCTGGATGAAGAAGGCAATATGCCGCATATCAATCGCCCGTTTATGGTCGACTCGATCGCTGCGGCTATAGGTCCCTGGCTGGGTATTCCGGCGGCGACCGCGCTGATTGAATCCTCGGCGGCAGCGGAAGCCGGCGGTAAAACCGGGTTAACCGCGCTGTCGGCGGCGGTAATGTTTCTCCTGATGCTGCTGTTTACGCCGGTGGCACTGATGATCCCGAAAGAGGCGACCGCACCTGCGCTGATCCTCATCGGCCTGAATATGTTCAGCGGCCTGCGCAAAGTGGATCTGGCTAACTTCACCGACGGCCTGCCGGTGCTGATGATGGTGATGATTACGCTGATTGCCAATAGCTTCGGTACCGGGATTGCCGGCGGGCTGCTGTTTTATGTCGTGATCAAAACCATCGCCGGCAAATGGCGGGAAATCCCCATCGGCCTGTGGATCCTTGCGATTCCGCTGGTCTACTACTTTGCCACGCTGGTGAAGCATTAAGCTTCGCGCCGATCGTTCTCCCGGAGGCGGCGCTGACGCGCCTTGTCCGGGCTACTTGTCCGCAGATTGCTGTGAACTCGTAGCCCGGTCAGCGCAGCGCCACCGGGGAAAAGCCACGCCGATGCTTCACCCCGACACCGTTCCCGGAGGCGGCGCTGGCGCGCCTTATCCGGGCTACCGGCCCGCAGAGAGCGCGCTGGAATTAACCGCTTCGCACGCCTCTTTCACCGCCTCATACAGCAGCCGTACCGCAGGCGAAAGCTGTTTGCGGTGCGGGCAAATCATATTCAGCGGCACCACGTCGCCCTGGTAGTGCGGCAGCAGCACCTGGAGTCGCCCTGCACGAATATCGTCGCCGACGTCGAGTTCAGATTTGTACGCAATCCCCTCACCGGCAATCGCCAGGCGGCGAATCACCTCCGCATCATCGCTCACGATAGTGCCGGAAACCTGCACGTGGTGTACTTTCCCTTCCCGGCTCAACGGCCAGCGGTCAAACGCCCTGCCGCGCAGCACGTAGGTGAGCGCATTATGTCGCGCCAGCTCTTCCAGCGTTTGCGGCTCGCCGTTTTCAGCTATCCAGCCGGGCGAAGCCACCAGCACTCGTCGGTTATCGGGCGCGACGGGCAGGGAGATAAACGAAGCATCGTCGTTATCGCCGTAGCGAAAGGCCACGTCCACCGGATCTTTAAACACGTCGGTCCGATGATCGGAAAACAGGATCCGCAGACGCAGCGCAGGATGACGCTGGCGAAAGCCGCGAAAAACGCGCAGAAGCAGGTTGCGCCCGAGATCGGACGGCACGGCAATTTGTAACGTACCGCGAACTTCGTCATCCGGCGTGCGGATTTTTTGCAGCCCGGCGTGCAGCGTATCGAGCATCTGCGTGGCGTAGGGCAGCCAGGCCTCACCTTCCGGCGTCAGGCGCAGGCTCCGCGTTGAACGGGCAAAAAGACGAATATTCAACGTCGTTTCCAGACGCTTGATCGCCGCACTAACCTGCGCCGGCTGCAGCCCGGCCTCTCGCGCCGCATCGCTGAAGCTGCTTAGCGCCGCAGCGCGGACAAACAGAGCCAGATCTTCCAGCCTTAACATAGACACTCCCGAACCCGGATTATTCTCAAAACTGGCGCAACCAGGCGAAAAACATCGTTGCCTCACCGTTTGCTTACACTTTTAACGAAACCAACGCTTGCCATTTCCTTGAGGTATCAGGAATCATACGAGGCTGCGATTGAGTGTCCAGGATAATAATGAGGAAACTATGCGTAAAACAAAAATGATGCTTCTGGGCGTACTGTTGGCATGCACCAGCGGAGCGTGGGCGGCGACCGGCGACGGCATTCAGAAATATGAGCTGGACGGGGTGACCGCAGACTTTAAACAATTCCACATCGGCGATACCGTTCCGCCGCTGTACCTGACGCCAGAATACAATATCAAACAGTGGCAGCAGCGCAATCTGCCGGCGCCGGATGCCGGCACGCGCTGGACCTACATGGGCGGGAGCTACGTCCTGATTACCGAAACCGAGGGGAAAATCCTCAAAATCTACGATGGCGAAATTTTCTATCATCGCTAAAAACGAAACGCCAGCGGACAAATTCTGCCGCTGGCATATCTTTTATCGTTGCTAAAGCGCTATTCGTTCAAGCGGTTTTGTTTGTGCATAAACTCCTCGACGGCAATATAGGCAGCGACCTGTTCGTAGAGCATTAAAATACTGAGTATCAGATCCCCGCCGCTGCGCAGTAAATCATCCGGCGCAGTGCGACTTTTATCATCCGATAAAAAAACTATTTGTTCATAAATTTCACAATATTCACCATAAGCGCCAATCGGAAGGTCAGCCAGCGGGATATTTTCCTGACAATAACGCAGCGCGTCAGCGGCTTTCTCCGGCAGCGTGCGCGAATGCATAAAGATGACCAGAAGTTCCCGCAACTTAACGATTAGAGCAATATTATTCATCATGCACTCCGGAAATGTAGTACGGCGATATTTTCCTTCCATCGTTTTTATTGACGTATGACTGATGACTACCACATTCCGCCAAATAATAAAGCCAAATAAAATTCCTTTCGGCGAATTAAAATAGGTCACTGCTATGCTAATTAAACTCGCACAAGCGCGGAGGGAAAACAATGTTAAGAGTATGTTTTATTGATTAATCTCAACATCAGCAAATGTGAATAAAAATAAGTAATATTTAACACCACTATCATTCGCGCAGTGATTATTTTAGCGAAAGAAAACGGCGTTCGGCGGAGGTAAAAAAACCGCACGGCGCTTTGCGCCGCACGGTTCAGGATAGTGAGTGGACTATACCGCGCGGAAGGCGATCTCACCGGGGATAACTTCCCCCTGCCAGTACAGCTGCGCCGCGACGCGGTCTGCCAGCTGACGATAGGTCTCGGTAAACTCGCTTTCCGGACGCGCCACTACCGTCGGGGTCCCTTTGTCGAGGTCTTCGCGCAAAGTGATGTGCAGCGGCAGCTGGCCCAGCAACTGGGTGTGGTATTTCTCCGCCAGCTTTTGCGCGCCGCCGGTACCGAAGATAGGCTCGTGGTGCCCGCAGTTGCTGCAAATATGCATGCTCATGTTTTCCACGATACCCAGCACCGGTACCTCGACTTTTTCAAACATCACGATGCCTTTTTTGGCGTCGATTAGAGCGATATCCTGCGGCGTGGTCACCACTACCGCGCCGGTAACCGGAATATTTTGCGCCAGCGTCAGCTGAATATCACCGGTACCCGGCGGCATATCCAGCACCAGATAATCGAGATCCGGCCACAGGGTTTCCTGCAGCATCTGCATCAGCGCCTTGCTGGCCATCGGCCCGCGCCACACCATAGCGTTATCGTCGGTCACCAGATAACCGATGGAGTTGGTGGCAAGACCGAACTTCATAATCGGCGCCATATGGGTCCCATCTGGCGAGGTCGGACGCTGATCTTCCGCGCCGAGCATGGTCGGAATCGACGGGCCGTAAATATCGGCATCCAGAATGCCGACTTTCGCCCCTTCCGCCGCCAGCGCCAGCGCCAGGTTGACCGCGGTCGATGATTTACCCACGCCGCCCTTACCGGAGCTGATAGCGATAATATTTTTCACGCCGTTGATACCGGGCTGATTTTTTACCCGCTGAAGCGTGGCGATGCTGTGCGTCAGCTTCCAGTCAATAGCTTTGGCACCGGTAATGCGCAGCAGCTCGGCGCTGCACTGCTCCTTCAGAGCTTCAAAGGCGCTGTTCCAGACGAACGGCATCTGAATTTCAATATGCACGGTTTCGTCCAGCCAGGCGACGTGATGCAGCGCCTTCAGCGTAGTGAGGTTATGTTTCAGGGTTGGGTGCTGGAAATTAGCCAGGGTCCCGGCGACCATCGCGCGTAGACGTTCGGGGGATTTGGCCTGGGATTGCGAACTCATCCCGACTCCTTTGTTATTGTGAGTTGAATCTTGTGCGTTAAGTTTACCTTAAAGGGAATAATTCCCCCACCATAAGCTTTGGGCTTACCAAATTATTGCCTTTGCGGTAACATCAAACCCCCTTTTTACAATAGAAGATGTAATGCCCACTATGACTCAAGTCGCGAAGAAAATACTGGTAACGTGCGCACTGCCGTACGCAAACGGCTCAATCCACCTCGGCCACATGCTGGAGCACATCCAGGCTGATGTCTGGGTCCGTTACCAGCGAATGCGCGGCCACGAAGTCAACTTCATCTGCGCCGACGACGCCCACGGAACCCCGATCATGCTGAAAGCGCAGCAGCTCGGTATCACCCCGGAACAGATGATTGGCGAAATGAGTCAGGAGCATCAGACCGATTTTGCTGGCTTCGACATCAGCTACGACAACTATCACTCCACGCACAGCGACGAAAACCGCGAGCTGTCGGAGCTTATCTATACGCGTCTGAAAGAGAACGGTTTTATCAAAAACCGCACCATCTCCCAGCTCTACGATCCGGAAAAAGGCATGTTCCTGCCGGACCGTTTTGTGAAAGGCACCTGTCCGAAGTGTAAATCACCGGATCAGTACGGCGATAACTGCGAAGTATGCGGCGCGACCTACAGCCCAACCGAGCTTATTGAACCGAAATCGGTCGTCTCCGGCGCGACGCCTGTGATGCGCGAGTCCGAACACTTCTTCTTCGACCTGCCGTCGTTCAGCGAAATGCTGCAGGCGTGGACCCGCAGCGGCGCGCTGCAGGAGCAGGTAGCGAATAAAATGCAGGAGTGGTTTGAGTCCGGCCTGCAGCAGTGGGATATTTCCCGCGATGCGCCGTACTTCGGCTTTGAAATCCCGAACGCGCCGGGTAAATATTTCTACGTCTGGCTGGACGCGCCGATCGGCTACATGGGTTCCTTTAAGAACCTGTGCGACAAGCGCGGCGACGCCGCCAGCTTCGATGAGTACTGGAAGAAAGACTCCACCGCCGAGCTGTATCATTTTATCGGTAAAGACATCGTTTACTTCCACAGCCTGTTCTGGCCGGCCATGCTGGAGGGCAGCAACTTCCGCAAACCAACCAATCTGTTCGTTCACGGCTACGTGACGGTCAACGGCGCGAAGATGTCCAAGTCGCGCGGAACCTTTATTAAGGCCAGCACCTGGCTGAACCACTTTGACGCCGACAGCCTGCGCTACTACTACACCGCCAAGCTCTCTTCGCGTATCGATGATATCGATCTGAACCTGGAAGATTTCGTGCAGCGAGTTAATGCCGATATCGTCAACAAAGTGGTGAACCTCGCCTCGCGCAACGCCGGTTTTATCAATAAGCGTTTCGACGGCATGCTGTCCGCCGAGCTGGCCGATCCGGCGCTGTACAAAACCTTCACCGATGCCGCAGCAAGCATTGGCGAAGCGTGGGATAGCCGCGAGTTCGGTAAAGCCATCCGTGAAATCATGGCGCTGGCCGACGTGGCGAACCGCTACGTTGACGAGCAGGCGCCGTGGGTGGTTGCCAAACAGGAAGGCCGCGATGCCGATCTGCAGGCCATCTGCACCATGGGCCTGAATATGTTCCGCGTGCTGATGACCTGGCTCAAGCCGGTTCTGCCGCAGCTGGCCGCCCGCGCCGAAGCGTTCCTCAACAGCGAACTAAGCTGGGAGGCCATTCAGCAGCCGCTGCTCGGCCACAAGGTTAACGCCTTTAAAGCGCTGTATAACCGCATCGAAATGAAGCAGGTGGAAGCGCTGGTCGAAGCGTCGAAAGAAGAAGTGAAAGCGCTGTCAGCGCCGGTCACCGGACCGCTGGCGGACGATCCGATTCAGGACACCATCACCTTTGACGATTTCGCCAAAGTCGATATGCGCATCGCGCTGATTGAAAACGCCGAGTTCGTGGACGGTTCCGACAAGCTGCTGCGCCTGACGCTGGATCTCGGCGGCGAGAAGCGCAACGTCTTCTCCGGCATCCGCTCCGCCTACCCGGATCCGCAGGCGCTGATTGGCCGCCTGACGGTTATGGTCGCCAACCTGGCGCCGCGTAAAATGCGCTTCGGCATCTCGGAAGGCATGGTGATGGCCGCAGGCCCTGGCGGGAAAGATATTTTCCTGTTAAGCCCGGACAGCGGCGCCCAGCCAGGCCAGCAGGTCAAGTAATACCGCATAAAGCGCTGCTCCGGCAGCGCTTTTTTTATAAATTCTGAAAATCGCATTCTTGTCGTCCTCCCCCTCTGTGTTCTTAGTAATAACTGCTAGCATAAAATCCAAACTGGATAAAAACACAGGGAAGAAAATGAAATCTTTTATTTATCAGGACGAAAAATCACATAAATTCTGGGCGGTGGAGCAGCAAGATAACGAGCTGCATCTGAGCTGGGGCAAGGTCGGCACCAGCGGCCAGAGCCAGATTAAAACCTTTGCCGATAGCGCCACTGCTGCAAAAGCCAAACAGAAACTGATTGGTGAGAAGACAAGAAAAGGCTACGCAGAAAATACCGCGGCGGAAAAAAGCCCGCCCCAGGCTGTCGCTAGCCAATCTAATAACCGACCCTGGCTCGCTGATGATGCCCATATACCGCTAACAGAGGAGATCGGCTGGTTTGCTTTCCCTCACCGTAACCGTTCCAGACCGTTTAATACCACACCGGACGGCAATCAGATTTGGCAACGCATTACCAGGAATGATAAAGCCGAATTCAGGCCATCCGACTATCATTTCACGTCACCGGCCTGGGAACAGGCCTACGCTGAACTACACCAACGGATTAAGCATAATCAATCCACCGGAAGCCTGCTTTCCGAAGCGGCTCTTCTCGGGCAAATGGGCTATTATTCTGGTGATTTAATCGACCTCTTTGTGACGCAATACGGGCTTGAAACCACGGTTGAGATCGCCTGTCATACCCTACAAGTGGCATGCAAGTACGATGATGATCTTAAGAAAATTGTCGTACGTAGCGACTTTCCTGTTAACGAAACAGAATATCTGCCCGACTGGCTCCCGCGCTTGTGTCATCATCTTTCATTAGCGCCAGAGGAAGAGTGGCTACGCTGTGTCAAAAAACTGATTGCTGCTATTCCTGAGCTTTCTCCCGCTATGCAGCCGTTTGTCGCACTGATGTTGCCAGAGCGTCCGGATATCGCCAATGAGATAGCATTACGTTTCGCCGCAGAAGAGATTCCGGCAATGGCGTGGTTGAAAATGGTTGTCAATGCCCCTTCTGCACTGATTACGCTAGAAAAATATCCGTTGCCTCCACTTTACTCTCACTTTCTCCCCTATGTTGCCACATTGATAGCCAACCAAGGCATGATCGGGGTAAGTCAACTCGTCAACGATTTGGACGAAAAGGAAGCAAGCACCCAATTACCTGAGCTTGAAGCTACTGACTATTTCACTAAGTGGTTAGCTAAAACGAACCATCCGGATGCGCTTAAGATATTAATTCTTGGTGCCGGCAACAAAAATAAGCGCCTGGGATATTTAAGTAAGGCCAGTCAAAAATATCCTCATGCAGCCATTGCCGCTTATGCGTCGCTGCTGACGAGCTATGAAGATCCGATCTGGCGCAAAGCGCTAACGGTACTCATCAGCGCTGAACCAGCTCGGGTAGAGCAAGTTCTGCCATGGATTGACGCACACGCCGCAGAAACGTTAACCGCGACGCGGCCGCATAGCGACTCATCAGCAGAATATGCCAGCCCGGAGACCCTACCAGAAATACTGGTATCCCCGCCGTGGCTAAAGCAAAATCAAAAAAGCGCATCACCAGTATTCAAACTATCCATACTCCCCGTCACTTCTACGCTAAGCCTGACGCCGGCAATAACGGAAGAGCTAACTGGCTACGATTACAGTGATTACCACTGCCAATTCAGGTACGCGGACCTGCCGCCATTTGAAAGCTATCATTGGGAAAAAGTGACGGAGCCTTTCACCCCGGAACAAAACTTTCTGTGGCGTCTGGGGTTTGAAAAGTGGCAACAGTTAACCCCTGGCACATCGCAAAAAGTCCCCATTCCGCAAAGCGCCGTCACAGCCCTGCAATGTGCAGACTATGCCACCTTGATAAATGAGTTCCATCAGTATACGGGTAAGCAGTATTCGCAATGGAAGCTGTATCTGCTGGCCTGGATGCCGCGCGAGCAAGCATTAGCCCTGCTGGATGCTCTGGCTGATGAACCTCACAAAGGCGAAGAGGGGATCTTACCCATTTTTGGCATCGATGCCCTGCCGATATTTGTCCGTTATCTTAAACACGATCGCCAGTCGCTGTGGCCGTTTACCCCCTATTGCGGCACAACCGATTTGGCACTGCCGATGGCACAAAACTTCAGCCGCAAAAAAACGCTGCGCGAAGACGCCCGAAGCTGGTTACTTGAGTATCCCGAACATGCCATTGCCGGGTTATTGCCCGTAGCGCTAGGAAAAGCGTGCAAAGACAGGGACGACGCTCAAAAAGCTTTGCGATTACTGGCCGAAAATAATCACCGTTCTCTGATAACCCAAATAGCACAGCGCTATCAACAACCGGAGATTATCGCTGCACTGGGAGCCTTTCTCGACGCAGGAGACTTTCACGATTTCCCGACGAAAATTCAGCCTTTGCCTGAATTTTATCAATTTGCACTGTGGCGCAGACCACAGCTCAAAAGCTCGGGGTTGCCGTTGCCGGATAACGCCATGCGTTACCTCGGCGATATGTTGAATTTCCCACGCGAAGTGAAACTTTACGCCGGACTGAATACCGTAAAAAGCATCTGCACTCCAACATCTCTGGCTAACTTTGCCTGGGATCTTTTTAACGCCTGGATTGAAGCCGGAGGCCCTTCAAAAGCGAACTGGGCCTTCACAACATTAGCCTTTTTCGGTAATGACGATACCGCGCGAGCGCTGACGCCGCTCATCCGTGCCTGGCCTGGAGAATCACAACATCAACGCGCAGCGCTTGGGTTGGACATTCTGGCAGAAATCGGCAGCGACATCGCTTTGATGTTGCTAAACGGCATTGCGAAAAAAATCAAATTTGCGGCGCTACAGGAGAATGCACAGAACAAAATCAAGCAAATTGCCGAACAGCGTGAACTGACCATTGCCGAGCTGGAAGACCGCCTCGCCCCGGATCTCGGACTGGACGACAACGGCACTCTGGTTCTCGACTTCGGCCCCCGCCGCTTTACAGTCAGCTTCGATGAAGCTCTGAAACCCTTTGTGTGCGATGAAAGCGGTCGCCGCCTGAAAGATTTGCCGAAGCCCGGCAAAAGCGACGATGAACCGCGGGCTGCGGAGGCCGTCAGTCGTTACAGACAGTTGAAAAAAGACGTCCGCACGGTAGCCAGCCAGCAGATCATGCGGCTTGAATCAGCGATGTGCCTGCGCCGCCGCTGGACCGCCGAACAGTTCCGCCTGTTCCTCGTCGACCATCCGCTGGTGCGCCATCTCACCCGTCGCCTGATCTGGGGAGTCTATAGCCAGGAAAACGTCCTGCTGGCCTGCTTCCGCGTCGCCGAAGATAACAGCTACAGCGATGCAGAAGATAACCTGTTCAGCCTGCCTGAAGGGCAAATCGGCCTTCCGCACGTGCTGGAAATCTCCGCGGAAGACGCCGCCGCCTTCGGCCAGCTGTATGCCGACTATGAACTACTGCCGCCGTTCCGTCAGCTCGATCGCAACCACTATCGCCTGACGGAAAGCGAAAACCGGGCCACAGAATTAACGCGCTGGCGCGGACGCCAGTGCCAGGCCGGGCGCATCGTCGGACTGGAGCGCAAAGGCTGGCAGCGAATAGAAGATGGCGGCAGCATCTGCGGCATGTTCAAACCCGCCGCCAGCGGCGATATTGTGCTGGAAGTGGAACCTTTTTCGCTGCTTTATGGAGAAACCACCTACGACGAACTCATCCCGTTCGAGACAGTGAAAATCGTTACCAAAGGCGATATTGACTACGGCAAACCGACCTTTGCTTTCGCAACGCTCGACGCCATAGCCGCCAGCGAACTGATTAACGATATCGAATCGCTATTCGATTAAAAGGACTTAGTCATGAAAACGTTTATTTATCAGGATGAAAAATCGCATAAGTTCTGGGCGATTGAGCAGCAGGATAACGAGCTGCATCTGAGCTGGGGGAAGGTGGGTACCAGCGGCCAGAAGCAGATTAAAACCTTTGCCGACGCGGCAGCGGCCAGTAAGGCCGGGCAGAAGCTGATCAATGAAAAAAACCGCAAAGGCTACGTTGAGCAAGGCGAAACCACGCCGTCTGCGGCAGCCAGCCTGCCGGAGGAACCGGCATCTACCCCAGCCGCACCGCCGCCCGCATGCGCCACCGTGCCTGCAGACATAGCTCGTCCGTGGCTGGCGGACGATGCCGAACTGGCTTTGTCAGATGAGCTGCTGCAAGATGTGCTCCCTTCACGCCGCTTTCCCGGTCAACCGATCGCCGCGCCCGCAGATAGCGAACTGATGAATCTCGGCAAAGAGATCCACCAGCAGTCCGGGAAAGCCGTGACCTTTGACTATGCCGACTGTTCCGCCTACTGGCAGCAAACCATCAACGAAGCCCTTAGCGATGGCCCGCTCTCCCCTGCTGCGCTGGCGATGCAGCTCGCCCTCGCCACGCGTCGCGGCTGGCGCAGCAGCGACAATGCCGACCTGATGGACGAAATTGTTTACGTCTACGGACTGGAATACGCCGTCGAGACGTTTATTGCCCTGCAGCACATTGCTTTTGATTACAATTACCAGACCCTGCAGGTGACCTTCCTTTCAGAACCCACCAGCGCGCGCGGGCCCGGGATGCTCGACGTGCGCCTGCGCGCGCATCTGGCTCAGGCCGATGAACCGCTCTGGCAGCGCTGCGTGAATAAACTGATCGCCGCGCTGGCGGATATGCCCATCGGGCAGCAGCCGCTGGTGGCGCTATTGCTGCCCGATCGCCCGGATATCGTCCACGAAATCGCCCGCCGGGTACTGGCGCATAAAACTATCAGAACGGCGGAATGGCTGAAGGTGGTGGTTCGCGACCCGCAGCTCGTCAAAGCGCTGGAGCCTTATCGGGCGGAGAACCTGTTTAACGACTACTACCACGGCAGCGTCTGGAACGCGACGGTGATGCGCGAGCAGGGCGTTGCCGGCATCGCCCGCTTCGCACCCTACGTTCATGACGATCTGTGCGGTAAGCTGGTCAGCCAAATTAACCATCCGCAGGCGCTGGGCCAGCTAATCCTCGCAAGCGAGCAGGGTAAGCGTTGTCACGAACGGATGATCCAGGCCAGCGCGCGCTTCCCGCACGCCGCGCTGGCGGCGCTGGCTGAACTGCTGACGCAGAAAGAAGAGAAACGCTGGCGCATTATGCTGATGACCCTGCTCAGCGGGCAGCCGGGGCTAGTCGGAGAAATTGTGCCGTGGATCTCTGCACAGGCCGCGACGCTACTGGAAGCCTGCCAGCAGCAGTTAAGCCAGCAGGCCGAGTGCGCCCGCGACGATATGCTCCCGCCGGTGCTGGTCACCCCACCCTGGGCGGCGAAAAAGAAAAAATCCCCCATTGCACAGCTGAATCTGCCGCCGCTCCCATTAGAGCCGGTCTGTATGCTGACGGAAGAGGCAAGCAAACAGCTTCTCGAACAGCGTAGCTGGTATGCCCGCCAGCTCGATAATGGCAAAGAAAAAGATGAAAAGGAGCTCCTGTCCTGCTTAGGTTTCCACAGCTGGAACCGGAGCCAAAATCGCTATGAAGATGTCTCCGATGCCGCTATCGATGCCTGGCAACGACAAGATTATCCGGCGCTGATTGCGGAATTTAAGAATGCCCATACCTATCGCCAGGAAGAGTGGAAGCTGTACATGCTCGCCGCCCTGCCCGCCGGACGGGCGCTACAGGCCTGGAACGCGCTCAGCCAGGAGCCCCACACCGGCGCAGACTTTGTGATGGCGCACCTGCGTCTCGCCGGTTTGCCGGGCTTTATCCACTCCTTCTCACGCTATCCGCAGGAAAACCTGTCGGTTGCGATCTGGTTTGCCGCCAGCGAACTGGCCCCCATCATCGCCCGCGCTTTTAACAAGCTTAAATCGCTGCGTGAAGGCGCGCGCGAATGGCTGCTGGCCTATCCTGAACATGCGATTACCGGCCTGCTGCCCGCCGCCCTCGGCAAAGCGGGCGAAGCGCAGGACAGTGCGCGCCTGGCGATACGTATGCTGGTGGATAACGGCCATCAGCCGCTGCTTGAAGAGGTCGCCCGGCGCTACAATCAGCCGGCGGTAACGGAGGCCGTTACCGCCCTGCTCGCCCTCGATCCGCTGGATAACCATCCGACCAAAATTCCGCCGCTGCCCGCATTTTACCAGCCTGCGCTGTGGACGCGTCCGCTGCTGCGGGAAAATGGCCTGGCTCTGCCGGATGGCCCCATAAAAGCGCTCGGCGAAATGCTGCGCTTCCCGTCAGAGGAGGGGATTTATCCCGGCCTGCAGCAGGTTAAAGATCTCTGTACTGCCGAATCACTTGCCGCCTTTGCCTGGGATCTGTTCAGCGCCTGGCAAACCGCCGGAGCGCCATCGAAAGAGAGCTGGGCGTTTACCGCGCTCGGGATTTTCGGCAACGATGATACCGCCCGGGCCCTGACGCCGCTGATCCGCGCCTGGCCCGGCGAATCTCAGCATAAGCGCGCCACCGTCGGATTAGATATTCTCGCCGCCATCGGCACGGATATCGCCCTGATGCAGCTTAACGGCATCGCCCAGAAGCTAAAATTCAAAGCCCTGCAGGAACGCGCCAGAGAGAAAATCGGCGATATCGCTGAAAGCCGCGGGCTGACCGTGGAAGAACTGGAAGACCGCCTGGCGCCCGATCTGGGTCTGAATGAGGATGGTAAGCTCACCCTCGATTTTGGCCCACGGCGCTTTATCGTGAGCTTTGATGAAGCGCTCAAGCCGTACGTCCGGGATGAAAACGGCAGCCGTCTGAAAGATCTGCCGAAGCCGAATAAAAGCGACGATAACGCGCTCGCCGCCGAGGCTGTCAATCGCTACAAGGCCCTGAAAAAAGATGCCCGCACGATTGCCGCCCAGCAAATCGCGCGGATGGAGTCGGCCATGTGCCAGCGCCGCCGCTGGACGCCGGAGAACTTCCGCCTGTTCCTGGTCAACCATCCGCTGGTACGCCATCTCACCCGTCGCCTGGTATGGGGCGTATACGGTGAGGACAACCGCCTGCAGGCCTGTTTCCGCGTGGCGGAAGACAACAGCTACAGCAATGCCGATGACGATCTCTTTCCTCTGCCGGACGGCGACATTCGTATCGGCCTTCCGCATCTGCTGGAAATGACGCCGCAGGATGCCGCCGCTTTTGGTCAGCTATTTGCCGATTACGAACTGCTGCCGCCGTTCCGTCAGCTCGACCGCAACTGCTACACACTAACACCTGCCGAGCTTGCAGCCACTGAGCTGACCCGCTGGGCCGGACGCAAGTGCCCGAGCGGCCGGGTCATCGGGCTGGCCAACAAAGGCTGGCTACGCGGCGAGCCGCAGGACGCTGGCTGGATCGGCTGGATGCTAAAACCGCTGGGACAGCGGGCGCTGGTAATGGAAATAGACGAAGGCTTCGCCGTGGGCATGCTGCCGGATGAGCTCAGCACCGAGCAGCTATTAAGCAAAGTCTGGCTGTACGCCGGAAATGCCCGGCAGTACGGCTGGGGCGGCAACGCTCCGCAGCAGGCTCGATTTTCGGAGCTGGATAAAGTCGCCCTCAGCGAACTGATCAACGATATTGAAGGGCTATTTGAATAGAACAAGGAACGTTTATGCACAACGCACTAACCCCACCCTGGCTGGCGGATGACGCGCAGCTGGAGCTGACCTTTAAAAAAGGTAAGACGCCGTTAAGCCATCGCCGCTGGCCGGGCGAGCCGGTGCCGCTGGTCAAAGTGGAACGACTTCAACGGCTGGCGAACGATATTGCCTCCCGCAGTCAGCCCCTCGCCTGGGAGGCTGAACAATGTACTGCTGAGTGGCAACAGGCGATTGCGCAGGCGATGCGCTGCGTGGGCGAGGCCAGAGCGGCAATGCCCGCCCGCGCGCTGGCGGTGCTGACTCGTCTGGCTGAAGAGGATAGCCCGGCGCTTTTGGATGAAATCGTCCAGCTGCACGGCGTCGAGTACGCGACCGAGGTGGTGATTGCCCGGCAGAATATCGCGGCGGGCCATAGTAAATACCCGCCGCGCAAATGGGTGTTCAGTCATCCGCAGAAAGAGAACGTTTACGGCCTCCACTCTGAAACCTATAGCGAGTTCGATCTACGTCTGCGCAAACATCTGTCGCTGGCGGAAGAGGTCGTCTGGCAACGCTGCGCCGAAAAGCTTATTGCCGGCCTGGTCGAAACGCCGTTTTATCGCCAGCCGTTTATCGCCCTGCTGCTGCCGGAAAGGCCGGATATCGCCAATCAAATAGCCGGACGTTGCATTGACAACTCCTGGCGGTCGTCAAAAGAGTGGCTTAAAGCCGTCGCCACCGACCCCGCCGTGCTGGCGAAGCTTGAGGAAACCTGGTCGAGTGATATTTTTACCGATCGCCAGGACAGCGATGGCTATTTTGCAAACCGCTACGGCTATGTCGCTTGCGCCGCGCTTTTGCGTGAACAGGGGCTGGCGGCAGTCGCCAGGCTGGCGATTTACGCGCATAAAGACGACTGCGGTAGCCTGCTGGCGCAAATCAACCATCCGCAGGTTATTCGCCTGCTGCTGCTGGTGGCGGATAAAAACAAGCCCAGCCAGCTGCGCGTGGCAAAATATGCCAGACAATTTCCCGCCTCGACGCTGGCGGCGCTGGCAGAGCTGCTGGCGCTACCGGAGCCGCCCGCGCGTCCGGGCTATCCGCATATTGAAGCGAAAAAGCTCCCGCAGCAGCAGAAAAAACGCGCAGAGGGCTGGCGAATGCTGCTCCGGACGCTGCTGAATACGCATCCGCCGCTGGCCGAACAGGTTAGTCCCTGGCTAAGCGCGCAGGCGCGGGAACTTCTGGCGACGTTCCAACAATCGCTGCCTGCAGGCGTCACGGTGGCCGTCGATAACCCCGGCCTGCCGGAAATTCTGCTCTCGCCGCCGTGGCGCAGTAAAAAGAAAAAAGCCGCCGCGCCGCGTTTTGCGCTATCGCCGCTGAAGCTTGCGCCGCAGGAGTACTGGCAGCCTGGAGAGCGGGAGGCGCTGGCCGCCGGCAAACCGGCCTGCTTTTTCAACGATCTTCCGCTGCGGGAACGCATTCGCCGCAAAGGAGGGATCGTATTACGGGAGCTGGGTTTTGAGGACATGTATTACCTGTTCCATCAATACACGCTGAACGGACAACAAATTCATTTTGAGCCGCAGTATCATCGCTACAGTGAGAAGCCGGTGTGGAACGAAGCTGCCATGCAGGCATTGCATCATGGTGATTGCAATATCTTACTGCAAGCCTGGCAAAGCCATTTGACGGCGGGCTACAAGCCGAATGACTGCTGGAACCTCTATTTGCTGGCCCAGCTGCCTCGCGAACGGGTCATCACCCTCTGGCAGCGCATTAATGAAGAAAATTTCAAATTTGTCGGCGCTGAATACCTGTTGAGCATCCTCGGGACTGACGCCCTGTCCGGCCTGCTGCTGGCGCTCCGGCATCGGCCAAAAGAGATCTTTCCGCTGCTGATGCATCTCGGCGCAACGGAGCTGGCGCTGCCGGTGGCCCGCGTCTGGCGGCGTTTTCAGGCGCAGAGCCATCTCGCCCGCCAGTGGCTACTGCAATGGCCGGAACACGCCGCCGCCGCGTTAATTCCGCTGGCGTTCGATAAAGCAGGCGATAGCCGCGAAGCGGCCATTAACGCCCTGCGTCTGCTGTATCAGGAAGGCCATCACGCGCTACTGCAAACGGTGGCGCAACGCTGGCACGAACCGAGGCTATGGCCAGCGCTGGAGCAGCTGCTGACGCAAGATCCGCTGGATAATTATCCGGCCCGCACGCCGAAAGCGCCGGATTTCTGGCAGCCCGCGCTCTGGCGCAGGCCGCGGCTTCTCAGCAACGACCAGCCGCTGACCGACGATGCGCTGGAAATTCTCGGCGATATGCTGCGCTTCGCCCAGGGCGGCCACTTTTACTGCGGGCTGGATTTAGTCAAAGCCGCCTGTCAGCCTCAATCGCTGGCCGCTTTCGCCTGGGATCTCTTCAAAGCCTGGCAGAATGCCGGTGCGCCCGGCAAAGAGAACTGGGCTTTTCAGACGCTGGGGATCTTTGGCGATGAGAGTACGGTGCGTGATTTAACCCAGCTTATTCTCGCCTGGCCGCAGGAAGGGAAATCTGCCCGCGCCGCCAGCGGCCTGCATCTTCTGACCCGCATCGGCAGCGATATGTCGCTGCTGCAGCTGGACCATATTTCGCAACGGGCAAAATCCCGCCCGCTGCGCGAGAGCGCGGAACGTTGTCTGCAAGAGATTGCCGAAGCGCGCGATTTGAGCGAAGAGCAGCTGCAGGATCGGCTTACGCCGACGCTGGGGCTGGATAACCCCGGTGCGCTGACCTTTGATTTCGGTACCCGCAGCTTTAGCGTGCGCTTTGATGAAAATCTGCAGCCGGTAATTTATGACCAGCAGGGAGCGCGGCAAAAGAGCCTCCCGCGCCTGCGCGCCGAAGATGACCAGACAAAAGCCGCGGAAGCGCTGCTCCGGCTGAAAGGATTGAAAAAAGATGCCGCTCGCGTGGCGAAACGCCTGCTACCGCATCTGGAAAACGCCCTGCGGCTGGCGCGGCGCTGGACGCGCGCGGAGTTTCAGTCGCTGTTCGTCGACCACCCGCTGACCCACAATGTGACCCGCCGCCTGGTATGGGGAGTATACGCCGCTAATGAGCCTCGTCGCCTGCTCGCCGCTTTTCGCATCGCGGCCGAGGGGGAGTTCTGTGACGGCCAGGATGAGCCCATCACGCTGCCGGAAGATGCACTATTCGGCATCGTTCATCCGCTGGAAATGGACGACCTGACGCGGGCGGCGTTTGAACAACTCTTTGCCGATTACCAGCTATTGCCGCCGTTCCGTCAGCTGACCCGCCATACTCTCCTGCTGCTGCCGGAAGAAACTTCAGTCAGCAAGCTAACGCGCTGGCAGGGCAAATCAACCACCTGCGGACAGCTGTTGGGGATCCGCCGCCGGGGCTGGTGGCAAGGTAGCGAAAGCTATTTCTGTTACGATGTTGCTCAGCATCGGCTGATACTGGAAATCACGCCGGGATTTGTTCACTACAGCATAGACGCTAAAGCTCCTCAGCAGTTTGGCGCGATAACGCTCTATTACGGCGAACAACCCGTTGCGTTTTCCCGGCTCGATCCTCAGGATCTCAGCGAAGCGCTAAGCACAATAGAGATTATTTCCCGCTAGTGCGACAAACGAGGTGAGTCAATTAGCAACAATATTCGACTCACCGCATGAGTCGAATATTGGCTTTTTAGCCCCACGAACCTAATGTGCCTTTTTAACTACAAGATACGCAGGAAGATGTTGCGTTAAACATAATCCGATATATCAAGCTCAGAAATAAAGCACCTCACGCAATCTGCTGCGCATAAATAAGGTCTAACGATTACCGCTGTCTCTTTAAGGAAGAAACGATGATACAACAGGAAAAACATCTTCAGCGCCCCCCAGCCGCCGTGCTCTACGCCGATGAACTCGCGCGGCTGCAACAGAATGACCCTTTCCCCTGCCCGCCCGGCTGGCAGTTAAGCCTGCCTGCGGCGCGCGCGTTTATCCTCGGCGATAGCGCTCGCGACATCAGCCGTAAAGTGGTTATCAGCCCCGCCGCCGTCGAGCGGATGCTGGTCACGCTGGCGACCGGACGCGGCCTGATGCTGGTCGGTGAGCCGGGCACGGCAAAATCGCTGCTCTCAGAGCTGCTGGCCACCGCCGTCTGTGGCGATGCCGGGCTCACCATTCAGGGCGGCGCGTCGATTACCGAAGATCAAATCAAGTACGCCTGGAACTATGCGCTGTTGATCAACCAGGGACCCTCGACCCAGGCGCTGGTGCCCGCCCCGCTGTATCAAGGCATGCGCGACGGGAAAATCGTCCGCTTCGAAGAGATAACCCGCACGCCGCTGGAGGTTCAGGACTGCCTGCTGGGGATGCTTTCCGACCGGGTAATGGCGATCCCGGAGCTGAGCGGTGAGGATAGCCTGCTCTATGCCCGCGCCGGGTTTAATATCATTGCGACCGCCAATACCCGCGATCGCGGGGTCAACGAAATGAGCGCGGCGCTTAAACGTCGCTTCGACTTCGAAACCGTCTTTCCAATCATGGATTTTCAGCAGGAGCTGGAGCTGGTGGCTAACGCGTCGGCACGCCTGCTGGCGCATAGCGGCATTCCGCATAAAGTGCCCGATGCCGTACTGGAACTGCTGGTCCAGACCTTCCGCGATCTGCGCGCCGAGGGCGGAAAGAAAACCTCAATGGATACTCTCAACGCAATTATGTCCACCGCCGAAGCGGTTAACGTCGCCCATGCCGTCGGCGTGCGTGCCTGGTTTCTGGCCGCTCGCGCCGGAGAGCCCGCCGACCTGGTAGACTGCATCGCCGGTACAATTGTCAAAGATAACGAGGACGACCGCGCCCGCCTGCGCCGCTATTTTGAGCAGCGCGTCGGTACGCATAAACAAGCCCACTGGCAGGCCTATTATCAGGCCCGCCACCGCCTGCCGTGAGGGAACACGCATGCCAGAGCAGCCGTTAATTATCGGCGTTCGACACCACAGCCCGGCCTGCGCCAGGCTGGTAAAAGAACGCATCGAACAAACGCGTCCGCGCTACGTTCTGATTGAAGGTCCGGTGGACTTTAATCAGCGCCTGGATGAGCTGTTTTTACCCCATCAATTGCCCATCGCCATCTACAGCTACTGCCAGTCTCAGGAGGGCGGCGCGGCGGGACGCGGTGCCTGGACGCCGTTTGCCGAATTCTCCCCCGAGTGGCAGGCGCTGCTGAGCGCCCGGGCGACGGGCGCGCATATTCGCTTTATCGATTTACCGGTCTGGGCGCAAAGAGAGGATGACAGCGATGCCTCTGACGCTCGCCGCGTCGATGACCAGCAGCGTCTGTTTGTCGCCAGCGGAATGGAGAATACCGACGCGCTGTGGGACCATCTGTTCGAAGATGAAACCCAGCGCGCCGGTCTGGAGCAGGCGCTGAAAACGTACTTTATCCAGCTGCGCGGCGATAGCAGCGGCGGGGAAAACAGCCGGCAGCGGGAAGCCTGGATGGCCCGCTGGGTGGCATGGGCCATGCAGCAAAATGACGGCCCGGTCGTGGTGGTCTGCGGCGGCTGGCACGCCCCGGCGCTGGCAGCCCTGTGGCGGAATTGCCGGGCGCCAGCGCAGGAACCTGAATCCCCGCCGCCACCGACGCCCGACGCCGTCACCGGCTGCTACCTCACCCCCTATAGCGAAAAACGGCTGGACGTTCTGGCGGGCTATCTTTCCGGGATGCCGGCGCCGGTCTGGCAAAATTGGTGCTGGCAGTTGGGCCTGCGTCAGGCCGGGGAACGGCTGCTGAAAACTATCCTCGCCCGCCTGCGCCAGCATCGCCTTCCCGCCTCAACGGCCGATTTCGCTGCCGCCCACCTGCGCGCAATGGCGCTGGCGCAGATACGCGGCCATACCCAGCCGCTGCGCTGCGACTGGCTTGACGCGCTGGCGGGCTCGTTAATCAAAGAAGCGCTCAATGCCCCGCTACCGTGGAGCTATCGCGGCGTGATTCATCCGCAAACCGATCCGATTCTGCTGACCATCGTGGATGCGCTGGCGGGAGCCGGTTTCGGCAAGCTCGCTCAGGGAACGCCGCTGCCGCCGCTGCCGCAGGACGTCGATCGCGAGCTGGCGCGCGTCGGGATCGCCGTACCGGCAAACCTGAACATCAATCGCTATACGCCCGAGGGATTAGCAAAAAGTCAGGTCTTACACCGGTTGGCCATCCTCGACATTCCCGGTTTCCAGCAGCAAACGGGCAGCGCGGTGACGCTTTCCGGCGATGGCGAAGAGCGCTGGCGACTGTTTCCAACCCTGGAGCAGCACGCGGTCCTGATCGAGGCCTCCCGCTACGGCGCTTCCCTGGCGGAGGCCGCGCGCCAGCGGCTGGAAGCGGCTATTCTGGCCTCCGGGGGGATCAAAAGCCTGGCCGCCAGCCTGAATCAGGCCGCGCTGGCGGGGCTCTCCACCTTCAGCCAGCAGATGCTGGAACAGCTGGCGCAGCTGATTGCCGAAGAGAGCCAGTTTGCCGAAATGGGGCCAGCGCTGGAGGTGCTTTACGCCCTCTGGCAGCAAGATGAGAGCAGCGGTATGCAAAACGCCGCGGTGCTGGAAATCACGCTTTGCGCGGCGCTTGACCGGACGCTGTGGCTTTGCGAATCCAGCGGCGTTGCCGAAGAGCAGCAGTTTCACGCCCATCTGCATAGCTGGCGCACCCTGTGCCACATCCTGCGCGATCTCCACAGCGGCAGCGTTTTACCGGGAGTTTCGCTCAGCGCCGCCCTGGCGCTGCTTGAACGGCGAATTCACGCCGCAGATGCCGCACCGCTCGACCGCGGCGCGGCGCTCGGCGCGCTGATTCGTCTTGAGCATCCCACGGCAACCGCTGAAGCAGCGCTGACCCTGCTGACGCAGCTCTCTCCGCAGCGTCTGGGAGAAGCGGTCCACGGTATGCTGGCGCTGGCGCGCCATCAGCTCGCCTGTCAGCCCGCTTTTATCGCGGGATTCAGCGCGCTGCTCGCCCGGCTGGCGGACGATGAGTTTATTCTCGCGCTGCCGGATCTGCGGGCGGCGATGGCGTGGCTGCCGCCTCGGGAACGCGGCGAGCTGGCCCGCCAGGTGCTCGATCACTATCACATGTCCATGCTACCGACCTCTGCGCTACAGGCGCCGGTTGCCTGCTCGCCGGAGCAGTTACTCTATCATCAGCAGCTGGAACAGCAGGCGCTGGCCGCGCTACGCCATTGGGGAGTACGCTAATGAACAGGTTATCCGATATTCTGACAACCCAGGAGCTCCAGCGCTGGCGGCTGATTCTGGGCGAGGCCGCCGAAAACAGCCTCGGCGGCCTCGATGAACATGCCCGTCAGGTAGACCATGCGCTGGAGTGGCTCTACGGCCGCGATCCGGAGCGACTACGGCGAGGCGAGCGCCAGGGTGGACTGGAGGATTCCAGCCTGACGACGCCGGAATGGATCAACGCTATCCACTCGCTTTTTCCGCAGCCGGTTATCGAGCGGCTGGAGAGCGATGCGGTACTGCGCTACGGCATCGATGAGGTGGTGACCAATCTGGAAGTGCTTGAACGTATCGAGCCTTCAGAAAGCCTGCTGCGAGCGGTACTGCATACTAAACATCTGATGAATCCAGACGTGCTGAACGCCGCCCGCAAGCTGGTGCGCCAGGTGGTAGAGCAAATTATGGTCCGGCTGGCGACAGAGGTGCGCCAGGCTTTTTCCGGCGCGCGCGATCGGCGCCGCCCCTCGCGTATCCCGCTGGCGCGCAACTTCGACTTCAAAAATACCCTGCGCGCCAACCTCAAGCACTGGGACCCGCAGCGCGGCAAGCTGTACATTGAATCGCCTAAGTTTATCAGCCGTATTAAACGCCACAGCGAAAAATGGCAGCTGATTTTGCTGGTCGATCAGAGCGGTTCGATGGTGGATTCCGTTATCCATTCGGCGGTTATGGCGGCCTGCTTATGGCAGCTGCCCGGCATTCGTACGCACCTCGTGGCGTTTGATACCAGCGTGGTGGATCTCACGGACGACGTTGCCGACCCGGTAGAGCTGCTGATGAAAGTTCAGCTCGGCGGCGGGACCAATATCGCCCAGGCCGTTGAATATGCGCGACAGCTGATTGAACAACCGCAAAAAAGCGTCATTGTGCTGGTGAGCGACTTTTTCGAAGGCGGGGCGAACTCGCTACTGATTAATCAGGTCAAGCTGAGCGTGCAAAGCGGCGCTAAAGTTCTCGGGCTGGCGGCGTTAGACAGTTCGGCATCCCCCTGTTATGACCACGATATGGCCCAGGCGCTGGTTAACGTCGGGGCGCAAATCGCCGCCATGACGCCCGGCGAGCTGGCCTCCTGGCTGGCGGAGAATTTACAATCATGATGCCTTTACGCCCCGAATTACTGGAACTCACCCCGCAGGCGCTCATGGCGCTAAGCAACGCCGGATTCGTAAAACGCAGCCAGAAAGAGCTGGATAACGGCAATATTCCCGAACTTGCGCAGGATGAAGACGGCACCCTGACCGCCGTATTTCACGACGGCACCCGTACCCGGCTGGCAAAAGGCCAGGCGCTCAAAGAATCCAGCTGTACCTGCGGCGCCAGCGGCATGTGTCGTCATCGCGTGATGCTGATCCTCAGCTACCAGCGCGCCAATACCGGTGATGAGCGTCCCGAAGCGGAACCGGAGAGCGGCGGACGCTGGCATCCGGGTCTGTGGCAAGCGGAGCTGGCCGCTCTCCCCGAGTCCGTTCTGAAGCGGGCGCAGCAGCTGGCGGATAAAGGCGTCGCGGTGGAGCTATTCTGCCGACCTAACGAAACGCCTTCGGCAAAGCTGCCGATGAGCGATGTGCGTTTTTATTCCCGCAGCAGCATCCGTTTTGCCCGCTGCGACTGCGTCGACGGCTCGCTGTGCGAACACGTGGCGCTGGCGGTTCAGGCTTTTACCGATGCCGAAGCCCAGCAGCCTGGCTTTACGCACCTGGTCTGGCAAACGCGCAGCCGCAAAGCCGCCGCCCGCGGAGGGCCTTTTGATACCCCTGACGGCGAGGCCTGTCGACAAAGCCTCCGCCAGCTCAGCCAACTGCTGTGGCAAAGCGGCGTCAGCCAGCCGCCTATTGGCTTCGAGGCTGCGTTCACCCGGGCGCAGCGCGCGGCGCAGACGGTAAACTGGCGCTGGGTCGTCGGCGCACTTGCTCAGCTTCGCGAAGGCGTCGAGGCCCTTCAGCAGCGCGCCAGCCATTACCATCCTGAACAGCTTCTCAGCCAGCTGGTAGAACTTAACGCCCGCCTTGAGAGCGCCGACAGAATGGCGCAGCTTGCCGATGCTGACCAGACGCCGCCCCTGCCGTGGCGCACCGTGGTGGGCCAGGGTATCGCCGGCGAAGCGCAGCTCGATCATTTGCGACTTATCTCCCTGGGAATGCGCAGCTGGCAGGATAATCACCGCTACGGTTTACGCATCTGGTTTAGCGACCCGGATACCGGCAGCATTATGCATCTGTCGCGCAGCTGGCCGCTGGCGGAACGGGCGCAAAGCCCGCTGTGGCAGCGCCGCCTGTTTAGCTTCCAGGCCGGCGCGCTGGCGGGCGGGCAGATAATTACTCAATCAGCGAGCCGCAACGCCAGCGGCGAACTGCTGCTGAGCGCGCGCCACCGCCTGAGCAGCAACGTTCCGCTCAGTGAAGAGGCCTGGCTTTTGCTCAGCGCGCCGCTGCGCCAGCCGGGGGTTGCGGCGCTGCGTGAGTATCTGCGCCAGCGCCCTCCGGCGTGGGTGCGTCCGCTTAATCAGGTGGATAATCTGTTTATTTTGCCGGTGGATGCCTGTCTTGCCGTCGGATGGGACGCCGCCCGGCAAACGCTGGATGCGCAGGTTCTCAGCGGCGAAGGGCAAGACAACGTTTTGCAGCTGTCCCTTCCCGCCGCCGCCAGCGCGCCCTATGCCGTTGAGCGAATGGCGGCGCTGCTCAGCCAGGCGGACGATCCGGTAGTGATGGTGTCCGGGATGGTCACCTTTAGCCGCGGGCAGCTTAGCCTGGAACCGCTGGTAATGATGACCCGCACCCGCGGCTGGGCGCTGAACGCGGAACCGCTTCCCGTTGGGCCGCTGCCTGCCGGCGATATCCTGCCGCCGCGGTCGCTGGCCCTGACGCTGTTGCAGCGCACCCGGGCGCAGCTGATCCAGATTATGCGCAACGGCCTGCGCTATCAGCAAAAGGGCCTTTTTCGCGAAGCGATGACGCTGAGCGACGATTTAACCAACGGCGGATTTAATCATCTCGCGCGCCTGCTCCGCCAGTTGGCCGAGCGCGAAACGGCGACTTCCGAGGATACGCTCAGCGCTATCGCCCAACTCTGTATACAATTAGAGATGATGATTGATTAACAAGGAATGATAATGAAATTTAACCGCAGGATTACCGCCGCTCTGGGCGCAACGTTAATGATGGCCGCGCTCGTCGGCTGCGATAACAACAAAGATGAGGTCAAGACGTTTCACAACACGATGAACGGCGTAGACCTGACCTACACCTATCACTACAAAGACGATGTTGTTACCCGCCAGGACGCGGAGAATACTATTCCCTATACATCACTCGGGGTGAGTAACGAAGAGCAGGCGCGCAAGATCATCGATCCTATCGGCGTGGCCTACAGCAAAATCAAAGGCGTCACCCACAGCGTCGACTATAAAGAGAGCGCCGCGCAGGAACACCTCTCCATCGACTTTAATCAGGCTAAAATCAGCGAGCTGTGTCAATTACCCGGGGCCAGCTTTACCGACTGTTCGCAAAAGTTTATTTCGCTGAGCGAGTCGGAAAAAATGTTGAAATCACAGGGTTTTAAAGAAGTGAAATAACCCAGACTGGCGCGGAGAACTCCCGGCTTACGCTACGCTTAGCCGGGCTACCCCGGTCAGGCTACAGGGCCGTACATTCGGGGAGCCCGGCTCTGGCGTTAACGCCGCAAGCCGGGGAGGCATATCAGGATTTCGCGTGTTCGCGCTCGGTCAGCCCGCGCAGGAAGTAGCGCAGAAACTGGTCGCCGCATTCGCGGAAGTTTTTATGCTCCGGGGCGCGCATCATGGCGGTGATTTCCGGCATCGAGACGCGGAATTTCTGCTGAGTGAGGATAGCGAGAATGTCATCCGTCTTCAGGGAAAAGGCAATACGCAGTTTTTTCAGCACGATATTATTATTCACCCGGCGTTCGACCGCCAGCGGCGGCGCCGACGCATCTTTACCGCGTTTGTCGTAAATCAGGCCGTTGAGAAAATTCGACAGCACGACATCCGGGCAGCGCACAAACCCCTCTTCGTCTTCTTTTTTCAGCCAGGGTACCAGCTGTTCGGCGCTGACCGGCGCATCCGCCAGCGCAAAAATACGTACCAGGCCGCTGTTATTGGTTTTCAGGGTGTAGCGCAGGCTACGGAGAATATCGTTACTGATCATATTGCCTTCATGATGAAAAATTCTGCCGCACAGTTTATCACGATTCCGCCGTTTTACAGACCAATCGCCTCTTTCAGGCTTTTCAGATAACGGCGGCTCACCGGCACCGTTTGCCCGGCACGCATCAGCAGCTCCGCCTGGCCGTTTTCCTCAAAGCGGATCTCCTTGAGATGGGACATGTTAACCAGGTACTGGCGATGGCAGCGCAGCAGCGGCGTTCGGCTCTCGAGGGTGCGTAAGGTGAGCTCGGTAAAACCCTCCTTTCCTTCGCGGTCGGTCACGTAAATCCCGCTCATCCGGCTGCTGACGAAGGCCACGTCTTCCATCTGCAGTAGCCAGATGCGGCTGTGGCCGGTGCAGGGAATATACTTTAGCGCCTGCTGGGTATCGTCGAGGGCGGTCATATCCTGCAGGCTGCGCTCCTGGCGCAGTCGAGCCAGCGTTTTTTCCAGCCTGGCGGACTCTATTGGCTTCAGCAAATAATCAAACGCGTGCTCTTCAAAGGCTTTCACCGCGTACTCGTCAAATGCGGTGAGAAAGACGATATAGGGCCGATGCTCCGGGTCAAGCATGCCAACCATCTCAAGACCGCTGATACGCGGCATCTGGATATCCAGAAACAGCACGTCCGGGTGCAGCTTGTGTACTGCGCCAATCGCCTCTACGGCATTTCCGCATTCGCCCACAATCTCGATATCCGGCTGGGTCTCCAGCAAAATACGCAGGTTTTCACGCGCCAGCGGCTCGTCGTCGACAATTAATACTTTTAACATGCGTTTTCCTCCAGAGGCAGTCTCAGCGTGACGCGGGTAAAACATTCCGGCTCGCAGGTGACGGTGATCCCGCAATCGGCGCCGAAGCGCGCCCGCAGACGGCGATCAACCAGATTCATGCCCAGTCCGCTGGCGCTGGGTTTGTCCTGATATAACCCGGCGTTATCTTCAATATCCAGCTGCAGCCAGCGCTGGTACTGGCTGGCGCGAATGGTGATTTCCCCCACCCCAAGGTGCTGCGAAGTCCCGTGCTTAATGGCGTTTTCGACTATCGGCTGTAGGGTAAAAGCCGGCAGTTGATGCTGGGCCAGCGCTTCCGGCACCAGCATGTGGATCTGTAGGTTGGCCTGAAAGCGCGCTTTCTCAATCTGCAAATAGGCGTTTACATGTTCGATCTCATCCGCCAGGGTCACGATCTCCGCTGGCCGTTTCAGGTTTTTGCGGAAAAAGGTCGACAGATACTGCACCAGTTGCCCCGCCTGGTCGCTATCGCGGCGAATCACCGCTTTCAGGGTATTCAGCGCGTTGAACAGGAAGTGCGGATTCACCTGGGCGTGCAGCAGCTTGATTTCCGACTGCGTTAGCAACGCCTTTTGCCGCTCATACTGTCCGGCCAGGATCTGCGCGGATAACAGCTGGGCAATCCCCTCCCCCAGCGTGCGGTTGATGGAGCTGAACAGGCGGTTTTTCGCTTCATAAAGTTTTATCGTGCCAATCACCCGCTGATTCTCGCCGCGCAGCGGAATAACCAGCGTGGAGCCCAGCTTACAGTTAGGATGAATCGAGCAGCGGTAGGGCACCTCGTTACCGTCGGCATAGACCACCTCGCCGGTATCGATCGCCTTTTGGGTATAGAGCGAAGAAATAGGCTTACCGGGCAGATGGTGATCGTCGCCGATCCCGGTAAACGCCAGCAGCTTGTCGCGATCGGTGATCGCGACCGCGCCGATATCCAGCTCCTGGATCAGTACCTGCGCGACCTTCATGCTGTTCTCTTCGTTAAACCCCTGGCGCAGGATCCCCTCCGTCGACGCCGCCACCTTCAGCGCGGTGGCCGAGAAAGCCGAGGTATATTTTTCAAACATCGCCCGCTTATCCAGCAGGATACGCATAAACAGCGCCGCCCCGACGGTATTAGTCACCATCATGGGGGCAGCGATGCTTTGTACCAGATGCAGGGCATCTTCGAACGGGCGAGCGATCAGCAAAATGATCAACATCTGCACCATTTCAGCAAAAAAGGTAATCGCACCGGCCGTGAGCGGGCTGAAGACTTTATCCGGTCGCCCGCGTTTAACCAGAATGCTGTGCACCAGCCCGCCGAGCAGTCCTTCAACGATGGTGGAAACCATACAGCTCAGCGCGGTCATGCCGCCCAGCGAGTAGCGATGAAGGCCGCCGGTCAGTCCCACCAGGCCGCCGACCACCGGTCCGCCCAGCAGGCCGCCCATCACCGCGCCGATGGCTCGCGTATTGGCGATCGAATCTTCGATATGCAGGCCAAAGTAGGTGCCGAGGATGCAGAAAATAGAGAAGGTCACGTAGCACAAGAGCTTATGCGGCAAACGGACGGTGACCTGCATTAACGGGATGAACAGACGCGTTTTGCTCATCAGCCACGCAATGACCAAAAACACGCACATCTGCTGAAGCAGCAGCAACACCAGATCAAACTCGTACATACCCGCAGACCACACTTCATTTGAAAGCGCGTAACATACACTGCTTGCTTATAACTTTCTTTGAAGCAATACATGAAAATGATAATTCATGTTCAGGATCACACTTCTTAGCGCCTCGACGATCCGTTTTTGTACAAAAAACAGACAAAGCTCCCCGCTTCGGCAAACAGCTTCTACAGTTAATAGAGGAGAACACAGCGGGAGGAGAAAATGGCGCTTTATACAATTGGCGAAGTTGCCCAGCTTTGCGATATCAATCCCGTGACGTTACGCGCCTGGCAGCGGCGCTACGGATTACTGAAACCTCAGCGTACCGACGGCGGCCACCGCCTGTTTAATGAATATGAGATAGACCGTATTCGCGAAATCAAACGCTGGATTGACTCCGGCGTGCAGGTCGGGAAAGTGAAAACGCTGCTGATGGATAATGAGCAGGAGAGGGTCGACGGCTGGTGCGATCGGCAGGAGATGCTGCTCGGCTATCTGCAAAACGGAAGTTATCATCGCCTGCGGATGTGGCTGAAGGAGCGCAACCACACCGACTCTGCGCAAACCCTGGTGAAGCACCTGATCAACCCCTTACGCCAGCGCCTACTCAGCCCGCAGCCAACGTTGCTGGCAATGCGGGGCATCCTGGACGGCATTCTGATTAATCATATCGCCCGATGCCTGTCCTCGACGGCAAAATATCCCGGCGACCATGCGCTGATTATGGGCTGGAATGTGAACGATATCACCCGGCTATGGCTGGAGGGCTGGATAGCCAGCGAACAGGGCTGGCGGGTGGATATTCTCGCCCATTCGCTGAACCAGATCCGACCGGAGCTTTTCCCCGACAGTACGCTAATGGTCTGGTGCGGAGAGGCGCCCTGTAGCGCCCAGGTGAATCAAATGCGTCAATGGGAGCAGCAGGGCCAGATTATCTGGCTGAATCACACCACCGCAACGTCTCCCGGAGGCGGCGCCTGAGGCGCCTGTCCGGGCTACAGGTTACCGGCAATCTGTGGCCCGGTAGCCCGGCTAAGCGCAGCGCAAGCCGGGAAGAAGCCGCAGCAATACTACATCACGGCACATTCCCCGGGTTGCGGCGTAAACGCCTTACCCGGGCTACGGGTTATCGGCAATCTGTGGCCCGGTAGCCCGGCTAAGCGCAGCGCAAGCCGGGGGGCTGTCGTAGCTAAACCACAATTAATGTTTCATTAACACCCGCGCTTCACCGTATAATCCTTGCGTTAACATCAGGAGCCTATTATGAAGCCAGCGAAAATTGCGGTTATTACTCTGTTCTTATTTATGGCCATCAGCGGCATCGGCGGCGTGATGCTGGCCGGCTATTCATTTATTGTTCGCGGCGGTGTCGGCTGATTAGCCGGGTCAGCCGTTCAAAGCCGCGATCGACGATAATTGCTGCCAGCGCCACCAGCAGCGCCCCCTGAATGACATAAGCGGTATTAAATCCGCTCAGGCCGATAACAATCGGCGTGCCGAGCGTATTCGCGCCGACGGTTGACGCAATGGTCGCCGTCCCCATATTCACGATGGTCGAGGTACGAATGCCAGCGAGCATCACCGGCGCCGCCAGCGGCAGCTCCACCTTTATCAATCTCTGCCAGCCGGTCATTCCCATCCCCTGAGCGATAGATAATACGCCGGACGGTACCGCCCCCAATCCCGCCAGCGTACCCTGTAAAACCGGCAATATGCCGTACAGCGCCAGCGCGATCAGCGCGGGCTGCCAGCCGAATCCCATCACCGGAACCGCAATCGCCAGCACCGCAACCGGTGGAAACGTCTGTCCCATCGCGGCGATCGTCTCTACCAGGGGGCGAAACTCATGGCCGGAAGGCCGGGTGACCGCAATCCCTGCCCCGACGCCCACCACCGTAGCCGCGAGGCTGGAGAGTGCCACCAGCCAACAGTGCGCCAGGGTCAGCGAAATAAAACTCTCCTGCTGATAAACCGGGCGCGGCAGCTCGGGAAACAGCGCGCTGAATAGCGGCGCGCTGTAGGGCAACGCCAGCAGCAGCGCGACAAACATTGCGCTCAGCCACAGCAGCGGATCACGCAGCACCTTCACGCCGGGCCTCCTCGCGCAGCAGGTCGGCAAAATGCAACGTCCCGCAGGACTCTCCCCGCTCATCCACCACCGGCAGTACCTCGCAGCGATGAGCAATAAATTGCGATAGCGCCTCGCGCAGGGTCATCGCCACGTTTAACGCATCTCCCGCCAGGCGCTCATCGCGGCGCAGATAATCACTCACGCCGCGCAGCGACAGCAGGCGCACGCCCAGTTCGCTGCGGCCAAAGAAGGTCTGCACAAAGGCATTTTTTGGCTCCAGCAGCATCTGCAGCGGCTCGCCCTGCTGCACTACTTCGCCGCCGTCCATCAACACCAGATGATCCGCCAGCCGCAGCGCCTCATCGATATCGTGGGTCACCAGCACAATCGTGCGTCCCAGCAGGCGATGAATGCGGATCATCTCCTGTTGCAGAGCTTCCCGCGTCACCGGATCGAGTGCGCCAAAGGGTTCGTCCATGAGCAACACCTGCGGATTCGCCGCCAGCGCGCGCGCCACGCCGACGCGCTGCTGCTGGCCGCCGGAAAGCTGATGGGGATAACGTTCGCGCAGCACCGGCTCGAGCCCCAGCAAGGCCATCAATTCATCAACCCGCGCCTGCGTTTTTTGCCGCGACCACTTTTGCAGCTGCGGAACGGTGGCAATGTTTTGCGCCACCGTCCAGTGGGGAAACAGGCCGATGGACTGGATGGCGTAGCCCATTCTGCGGCGCAGTTCGAGCACCGGCTGCTGGCGGATATCCTGCCCGGCGAAACGGATCGTCCCGCTATCATGCTCCACCAGGCGATTGATCATCTTCAGCGTGGTCGATTTCCCCGAACCTGAGGTGCCAATCAGCACCGAAAATGCCCCCTCGCGCAGATGCAGATTGAGGTTTTTCACCGCAGGCTGTCCGGCAAAGGCTTTATTGACGCCGTCGAACTCAATCACGGACCTCTCCTTTGAGTAATGCGCCCCACAGCGCGAATAGCGCATCCACCACCACCGCCAGCGCGATGGTCGGGATCACCCCAAGCAGCACCAGATCCAGCGCGCTGCTGAGTAGGCCCTGGAAAACCAGCGCGCCAAAGCCGCCTGCGCCAATCAGCGCTGCGACGACCGCCATACCGACGGTTTGTACGCTAACCACCCGCAGGCTGCGCAACAATACGGGCAATGCCAGCGGCAGCTGTACCTGACGAAACCGCTGTCCGCCGCTCATCCCCATCGCCACCGCGCTCTCCAGCGCTTCACGCGGAACCTGCTGCAGGCCGACCGTCACCCCGCGTACCAGCGGCAACAGCGCATACAGCACCAGCGCAATCAGCGCAGGCGTAATGCCGGTTCCGGAAACGCCGAGCTGGGCAAGCGAAGGAAACTGGCGCGCCAGCCCCGCCAGCGGCGCAATAAGCAGGCCGAACAGCGCCACGGAGGGAACGGTCTGAATCACATTGAGAACCGCAAAAACCGGCGATTGCCAGCGTGGGAAGCGCCAGAGCCAAACGCCAATGGGCAGCCCAATCAGCAGCCCCGGCAGCAGGGTACCGAGCAGCAGAGTCACATGCTGCGACAGCGCATCGTCAAACACTTCCCGGCGATTGAAATACTCTTTCAGCAGAGAGAGTTCATCGAGGCTCCCCAGTCCCAGCAGCAGCGCGGGCAGCAGCCAGATTTGCGCATTGAGCAACCAGCGCCACAGGGCACGGGAAGTCAGACGGCGAACGGCATCGCTGGCGATAAGCAGACAGAGCGCCAGCGCCAGCCACAGGCCGCTGCCCGGCGAGGTACGGGCCAGCGACGAACCGTTCTGCGCCAGCTGCACCGCCGCCCCGCCGGCCCCCCAAAGCAGCGCAGGCAGCAGCAGATCCGCCAGCAGGAAGATGACCAGCAGCGGGAAGCGCCCCGGCCGCCAGCACAGCAGCGCGATGAACAGCGCCGCCCCCGCCTGCACGCCCGCCAGCCATGGCCAGACCTGCCATAGCCAACGACCCTCGCCGGATAACAGCCGGTTAGGCGCATAATTGATAAACGGCAGCGCCATCGCCAGCAGCAGTAATAATGCCAGCAGCAGCGCAACGCGGTTACAGCAACGAATCGTCACGCGAACTCTACTTCAGCAGCCCTTTTTGTTGCAGATAGTCGGCGGCGACTTTCTTCGCATCCAGGCCCTCTACCGCAATACTGGCGTTCAGCTTTTGCAGGGTCTTTTCATCCAGGCTGGCAAAGACCGGCTGTAGCCAGTCGGCTATCTGCGGGTATTCTTTCAGCACCGCTTCACGCACGACCGGGGCCGGGGCGTAAATTGGCTGCACGCCCTTCGGGTCGCTCAGGGTTTGCAGGCCCAGCGCGGCGACCGGGCCATCGGTGCCGTAGGCCATCGCCGCATTTACGCCGGAGGTCTGCTGCGCCGCCGCTTTAATGGTGACCGCCGTATCGCCGCCCGCCAGCGACAACAGCTGGTTCTGTTTGAGCGTAAAGTCGTAGGCTTTTTCAAATGCCGGCAGCGCGTCTGGCCGTTCAATAAATTCCGCCGAAGCGGCCAGCTTAAAGTCACCGCCCTTTTGCAGATAGCCGGCAAGGTCGCTTAACGAGGCGAGGTTATTTTTTTCCGCCAGATCCTGACGAACGGCGATGGTCCAGGTATTGTTGGCCGGAGCCGGGGTAAGCCACACGAGCTTATTCTTTTCCGCGTCCAGCTTTTTGACTCTCTCGTAGCCCTGCTGCGCGTTTTTCCACGCCGGGTCGTTCTCCGCTTTAAAGAAGAAGGCGCCGTTACCGGTATATTCCGGATAGATATCCAGTTCACCGGCGGTTATCGCTCCGCGCACCACCGGCGTGGTGCCGAGCTGGATTTTATTGACGGTTTTCACTCCGTGGCTTTCCAGCACCTGCAAAATAATATTGCCGAGCAGCGCCCCTTCGGTATCGATTTTTGAGCCGACTTTAACCGGCTCCGCCGCCTGCAGCGGCAGACTTATCAGGGCCGCCAGCGCCAGCGTGCCGGACCACATACTTGCCTTTATCATTCTCGCGTCCCTCTTTAATTTGCGCTCCATTAACAGGAGCTTAAGCCAAAAGCGTAGTTCATTTGGGGCGGAGCGGAAAAAGAAAAGGCCGATAAATCGGCCTTTGGGATAAGGAATGCGTGTTCCCGTGCGGCGGCCACAGCCTTACCCGGGCGACAAAGCGCAATTACAGCAGTTCGAACTCGCCCTGCTTCACGCGGGCGGAATCGACGCCGATAAAGACGTTGAATTTGCCCGGCTCGGCGTCGTACTTCATCTGCTGGTTCCAGAACTTCAGCGCCTCAATGTCAATCGGGAAGCTGACGGTTTGCGTCTCACCCGGCTTGAGGGTCACCTTCTTAAAGCCGCGCAGCATTTTCACCGGCCGGCTCAGGGAAGCGGTGACGTCCTGCAGATAAAGCTGAATCACCGTCGCCCCTTCACGCTTGCCGGTATTGGTCACCTGCACGCTGGCGGTTACGCTACCGTCACGCTGCAGGGTCGGCGCCGACATTTTCACATCGGAAACGCTAAAGGTGGTATAGCTCAGGCCGTAGCCAAAGGGATAGAGCGGGCCGTTGGCCTCGTCAAAGTAGCGCGAGGTGTACTTGTTCGGCTTATCTGCATTGTACGGGCGACCGGTATTGAGATGGCTGTAGTAGGTTGGGATCTGCCCGACCGAACGCGGGAAGGACATCGGCAGTTTGCCCGACGGGTTGTAGTCGCCGAACAGCACGTCGGCAATGGCGTTGCCGCCTTCGGTACCGGCGAACCAGGTTTCGAGTATCGCATCGGCCTGCTGATCCTCTTTCACCAGCGCCAGCGGACGGCCGTTCATCAGCACCAGCACCAGCGGTTTACCAGTCGCTTTCAGCGCGCTAATGAGGGCGCGCTGGCTCTGCGGCAGGGTGATGTCGGTGCGGCTGGAGGCTTCATGCGCCATACCCTGCGCTTCACCCACCACGGCAACCACCACGTCGGACTGCTTCGCCGCCGCCACCGCTTCATCAATCATCTCCTGCGGCGAGCGTGGATCAACCTGCACCGCTTTCTCGTACAGATTAAGGAAGTCGACGATACCTTTATCATCAGTGACGTTGGCGCCTTTGGCATAGATGATTTTGCCCTGATCGCCCAGCGCCTTTTGCATTCCGGCCAGCACGGTGACCGACTGATCGGCCACGCCCGCCGCTGACCAGCTGCCCATCATGTCGCGCTTGCTGTCGGCCAGCGCGCCGATTACCGCGATAGTGCCCGATTTTTTCAGCGGCAGCGTGTCGAGACGGTTTTTCAGCAACACCAGGCTTTCGCGCGCCACTTCACGCGCTTCTTTACGATGCAGACGGCTTTCGGCGTTGGTATCCTGCGGATCGGAATCTTTCGGCCCCAGGTGGCTATAGGGATCGTTAAACAGCCCCATATCGTATTTGACGTTCAGCACGTGGCGGGTTGCGTCATCGAGCTCCGCCATCGTCACCTTGCCGGACTTCACCAGCCCGGGCAGATACTTACTGTAGTATTCATCGCTCATGCTCATGTTGATGCCGGACTTCAGCGCCACGCGCACCGCGTCTTCCGGGTCCGCGGCCACGCCGTGTTTGATCAACTCCTTTATGGCCCCATGGTCGGACACGGTGATGCCTTTGAAGCCCCACTGGTCGCGCAGCACGTCCTTCAGCAGCCAGGAATCCGAGGTTGCCGGAGTACCGTTAAGCGAGTTGAGCGCGACCATTACCGCGCCGCTGCCTGCGTCCAGCCCCGCTTTATACGGCGGCATATAGTCGTTAAACAGGCGCTGCGGGCTCATATCGACGGTGTTGTACTCTTTGCCGCCTTCGACCGCGCCGTAGGCGGCAAAGTGCTTAACGCTGGTCATCACCGAGTAGCGGTCCGCCGGGCTTTTGCCCTGCATGGATTTCACCATCTCTTCCCCCATGATGGTGGTGAGATAAGTGTCTTCGCCAAAGCCTTCCGAGGCGCGGCCCCAGCGCGGGTCGCGGGAGACGTCGACCATCGGCGCCCAGGTCATGTTCAGGCCATCGTCGGCCGCTTCATAAGCTGAAATCCGCCCGACGGTATTCACCGCATCGAGGTTGAAAGAGGAAGCCAGGCCAAGAGATATCGGAAATACCGTGCGCTGGCCGTGCAGCACGTCAAAAGCGAAAAACAGCGGAATTTTCAGGCGGCTGAGCGCCATCACCTGATCCTGCATAGCGCGGATATCATTGCGGGTCACGGTGTTAAAAATCGCCCCTACCTGCCCCTCTTTTATCATTTCGCGGATGGCTTCTTTCGGGTTATCCGGACCGACGCTAATCAAGCGCAGCTGACCGATTTTTTCGTCCACCGTCATTTTCGTCAGCAGTTCGGCCACAAACGCATCCCGCGCCTGCGGCGTTAAGGGATGATTGCCGAACAATTCATCCGCCAGCGCGGGTTGCAGCGCCAGGCTCACAGCGACGCCTACAGTACAAAGCCATTTCATTTTTATCCCTCATTGTTCCAGTCGGCCAGATCGGCGAAAAGATAGCAAAAATCGAAGTCTGCCATAAACATAAACGAGACGCCTGAAGAAAGCGCGCATTGTTCTCTGATTTTTCGAAACATTGATGCATCAAATTGTCATACAAAGGGCTATTCTTATTTTTGATAATTTTGTACCGCCACAAGGAGTGGAACATGTCATCTGCAACAACTCATAACAACGCTTTTCTGGCTGAACTCGCTCGCCTGGTTGGCACCTCCCATCTGTTGACCGACCCGGCCAAAACCCAGCGCTATCGCAAAGGCTTCCGCTCCGGCCAGGGGGAAGCGCTGGCGGTGGTCTTTCCCGGCACGCTGCTGGAGCTGTGGCGCGTGCTGAACGCCTGCGTCAACGCCGATAAAATCATTCTGATGCAGGCGGCAAATACCGGCCTGACCGAAGGCTCAACGCCGAACGGCAATGATTACGATCGCGACATCGTCATTATCAGCACCCTGCGCCTGGATAAACTGCACCTGCTGGATAAAGGCGAACAGGTACTGGCTTATCCCGGCACAACGCTCTATTCGCTGGAAAAAGCGCTGAAGCCGCTGGGTCGCGAACCGCACTCCGTCATTGGCTCATCCTGCATCGGGGCATCGGTGGTCGGCGGGATCTGCAACAACTCCGGCGGCTCGCTGGTACAGCGTGGCCCGGCGTATACCGAAATGTCGCTGTACGCGCAAATTGATGAAAACGGCAAGCTGACGCTGGTGAACCACCTCGGCATCGACCTCGGCACCACGCCGGAGCAGATCCTCAGCCGCCTCGACGACGAGCGGGTTAAAGATGAAGATGTCCGCCACGATGGCCGCCACGCTCACGATCATGATTACGTCACCCGCGTGCGCGACGTGAATGCCGATACCCCGGCGCGCTACAACGCCGACCCGGACCGCCTGTTTGAATCCTCGGGTTGCGCCGGCAAGCTGGCGGTGTTCGCCGTGCGCCTCGATACTTTCCCGGCGGAAAAACGCCAGCAGGTGTTCTACATCGGCACCAACCGGCCGGAAGTGCTGACCGAAATTCGCCGCCATATTCTCGCCGAATTCAGCCATCTGCCGGTTGCGGGCGAGTACATGCACCGCGATATTTACGACATCGCCGAGCAGTACGGGAAAGATACCTTCCTGATGATCGACAAGCTCGGCACCGATAAAATGCCGTTCTTCTTTACCATGAAGGGCCGCACCGACGCGATGCTGGAGAAAGTCTCTCTGTTTAAGCCGCACTTCACCGACCGCTTTATGCAGAAGCTGGGTCACGTCTTCCCGGCGCACCTGCCGGAGCGAATGAAAACCTGGCGCGATAAATATGAACACCATCTGCTGCTGAAAATGGCGGGCGATGGCATCGAAGAAGCCCAGGCATGGCTTGGAGAGTATTTCCAGAATGCCGAAGGGGATTTCTTCGTCTGCACCGCGGAAGAAGGCAGCAAAGCCTTCCTGCACCGCTTTGCCGCTGCGGGTGCGGCGATCCGCTATCAGGCGGTTCACGCCGATGAGGTGGAAGATATTCTGGCGCTGGATATCGCCCTGCGCCGTAACGATACCGAATGGTTTGAGCATCTTCCCGCTGATATTGACAGCCAACTGGTGCATAAGCTCTATTACGGTCACTTTATGTGTCACGTTTTCCATCAGGATTACATCGTGAAAAAAGGCGTCGATGCCCACGAACTGAAGGAGAAAATGCTGGTGCTGCTGAAGGAGCGCGGCGCTCAGTATCCCGCCGAGCATAACGTCGGCCATCTCTATGAGGCGCCGGAAAGCTTAAAACGTTTCTATCGTGAGAACGATCCAACCAACAGTATGAACCCGGGGATCGGCAAAACCAGCAAGCAAAAATACTGGGGAGAAACGCCGGATAACGCGGCAAGCACTACCGACCCGCAATAATCCCCACGAGGGGCTGTTCAGCCGCGGGGCTTCTGTATTACGCTGCACGCCGGAGAAATCTCCTCTCCGGCAAACCCGCTTAAGGAACCCAACATGTCCGCAGTGGATAAATTACACGACGCTGACTTAGAGATCCGCGAGGCGCTGCCCGATGACGCCCACGCCATCGCCGCGCTGTACGTCTGGCACGTGCTCAATGGACGCGCCTCTTTTGAAGAGATCCCGCCGACCGTCGACGAGATGCGCAAGCGTATTAAAACCGTGCGCGATAGCGGGCTGCCGTGGCTGGTTGCCCTGTGGCGCGGAACCATCGTCGGCTACTGCTACGCCACGTTTTATCGCCCTCGCCCGGCCTACCGCTACACTCTCGAAGAGTCCATTTACGTGGAGGCGGGAATGGGCGGACGCGGCATCGGCAGCGCGCTGCTCTCCCGGTTAATAGAGAAATGCGAACAGGGACCGTGGCGACAGATGTTGGCCATTATCGGCGACGGCCACAGTAACGCCGCGTCGATTGCAATTCATAAAAAGTTCGGTTTTAGCGTGGCGGGCCAGCTGCGCAGCGTTGGTTATAAGATGGGCGACTGGCGCGACACCTTGATTATGCAGCGCCCGCTCGGCGATGGCGACTGGACGCTGCCGGAGTAACCCCTCGGGGTCGCGGGTAAGCGGTAGCACGGACAGGCGCGCCAGCGCCGCCTCCGGGAAAATCCCCCGGCTCGCACTGCGCTTAGCCAGGCTACGGTTCAGCGCGGTTCTGTAGCCCGGATAAGGCGTTTACGCCGTAATCCGGGGAAATGGGGGTTAATCGTTCTGCGCGGTCTGCGCGCCGCCTTTCAGCATCGCATCGGCCATCTGCGCTTCGCGCTGTTTTTTATAGCTGAGCGCGGAAGCCGGAACCGGCATCACTTTCCCGGTTTCAATCCACGTTCTCAGACGGCTGGCATCGGCAAAGTGGGTATATTTGCCAAAAGCATCCATCACCACCAGCGCTACCGGGCGCTGATTAATCACCGTACGCATAATCAGGCAGTGGCCCGCAGCATTAGTAAAACCGGTTTTGGTCAGCTGAATATTCCAGTTATCACGATAGACCAGATGATTGGTGTTACGGAACGGCAGCGTGTAGGCGGGATGGGCGAAAGTCGCCATATCTTCCTTCGTGGTGCTCAGCTGGCCAATCAGCGGATACTGCTCGCTGGCGATCAGCAGCTTAGTCAGATCGCGCGCGGTGGAAACGTTATGAATCGACAGGCCAGTGGGCTCAACGTAACGGGTGCGGGTCATTCCCAGCGCCTGCGCTTTGGCGTTCATCGCGCGAATAAAGGCGTTATAGCCGCCGGGATAATGGTGCGCCAGGCTGGCGGCGGCGCGGTTTTCCGACGACATGAGCGCCAGCAGCAGCATATTGCGGCGGCTGATTTGGCTGTTCAGGCGAACGCGTGAATAGATCCCTTTCATTTCAGGCGTCTGGCTGATATCAACGGTCAGCATCTCATCAAGCGGCAGATGGGCATCCAGCACCACCATCGCGGTCATCACCTTGGTGATCGACGCCATCGGACGAACCAGATCCGGCTGGCTGGCATAGATGATCTTTTTGCTGGCAAGGTCGACGATCATCGCGCTGCCGGACGCAATATCCGGCTGGGAAGCGGACACCGCCGCGGGGGATTTAGCCATCGCCTGGGGCGCAAAAGGCACAGCCAGCAGCAACGTCAGGCTGAGCAAAGAAACTCGAAATTTGGTCATCGTGAACATTCTGAAAAGTATTTTTGCACGTTATGAACGTACGCCGCGGCGCTGGGGATAACACCGCTGGCAAAAATCATCATACCCTGTCAGAACGCGCGCTGGCTAATAAGAATCGTGAACAAATGCTGCATTGCCGACATAAAAAACTATTTATGCCGGCAATGAGTTAATCAGAAGAGTCGATAGCCGTAGCCCCAGAGGATCACGGTGATGGCGAGCAGCACTTCCAGCACCAGCACGCCAATCGCCAGGGTCGAGCTGGCGAAACTTAGCCCCTCTTCTTTATTGATGCCAAGGAAAGTCGGGATCCCGAGATACAGCAGATAGCCGGTATAGAGCAGCGCGACGGTTCCCACCAGCGCGCACAGCCACACCAGCGGATAGAGCGCCACGATCCCGCTCAGGAATAGCGGCGTGGCGACATAGCCGGCGAAAACCATACAGCGTTTAAGGGAAGGCCGCTGCGGATAGCTTCGTGCCATCCACCAGATAACCCGCCCCATCACCGCGACCCCGGCGAGCATCACGGCATAAAACAGCACCGCCAGCGCCAGGCCGGTCATCAGCGACAGTTTTATCACCGTGCCGTCGCCGAAGTTCCAGCCCAGCTGCGTGGTGCCGATAAAGGCGCAGATAACCGGAACCGCTGCCATAACCAGCACATGATGCGTGTAGTGATGCGAAACGGTTTCGTTTTCGCTTTTAATAACGCTCATCTCTTGATTAGGATGCGAGAAGAGCCCCCAGACATGGTTCATAGCGTCCCCCTTGTCACGGCGTGGTACAGCACTAATCCAAGTATAATTCACCTTGTAGATTATTTTGTGTACAGCAAGAAAAATGCGCTTCCCCGGCATTTTTATCATCAGGGTGTATGATTAAGGGACTGACGTTTTATGGAGTTTATCTTTATATGGATATCAATAACCTGATTACCCAGTACGGCTACGCGGCGCTGGTCATTGGCAGCATGGCGGAAGGCGAAACCATCACGCTGCTCGGCGGCGTGGCGGCACATCAGGGATTATTGAAGTTCTGGCTGGTGGTTATCTCGGTCGCCCTCGGGGGAATGATTGGCGATCAATTGCTTTATTTGCTCGGCAGACGCTTTGGCGGACGCATCCTGCGCCGGTTTTCCCGGCAGAAGAAGCGGATCCAGAAAGCCCAGCGCATGATCCAGCGTCGCCCCTACCTGTTTGTCATCGGCACCCGCTTTATGTACGGCTTCCGGGTTATCGGCCCGCTGCTGATTGGCGCCAGTCGACTGCCACCGAAGGTGTTTCTGCCGCTGAATATTCTCGGCGCGATTATCTGGGCGTTAATTTTTACCACGCTCGGCTATCTCGGCGGCGAAGCGATAGGCCCGTGGCTGCACCATCTGGACGCGCATTTGAAACACTGGATCTGGCTGATTCTGGCGGTGGTGCTGGTGGTTGCGGCGCACTGGTGGCTAAAGCGCCGCGAGGCAAAGAAGAAAGAGTGATGAGAGTGCCCGGATGGCGGCATCAACACCTTATCCGGGCGACAGATCCACAGACCATGCGATCTGCAGCCCGGCTAAGCGCAGCGCAAGACGGGGAAACCGAACTACTTCGCCGCCTGATGATACCCGCCGCCCAGCGCGGAGGTTAGCTGGATGCTGGCATCAAGCCACTGGCCGCGCAGACGCAGAGCGGTAATGCGCTCCTGCAAAGCGGGCAGCTTCGCCAGGCTGACGCGCGAACCGGAAATAATCCCGGCATTCATCCGCGCCTGCGCCAGAGCGACCATCCGCTGAGCATCCTTTTCAACCTGCTGCTGCTGCTGATTTTTCGCCATCAGCGTCTCAACCTGGCTGGCGGTTTTCGCCACCTGATTAACCGCATCGACCACCGCTTTGTTGTACTTCGCTATCGACAGGCCATTTTGCGCGCTGGCGATATCCAGATTCGCGTTCAGCCGACCGCTATCAAAGATCGGCAGGGTCAGCCCGGCAGTGACGCCCATCTGCTGGGCAGAGTGGCGGAACAGATCGCTGAGATGCAGAGCATCCTGTTGCAGGAAGGCCATTAGGTTGATATCCGGATAAAACGCGGCTTTCGCGGCATCAATTTCGCTTAAGGAAGCTTCGATATACCAGTGGGCGACCTGCAGATCAGGACGTCGCGCCAGCAGCTCATAGCCCAGCTCATTGGGCATTTGCGCGCTGACGGCAGGCAAATCCGCCGGATGCAGATTCAGCGCCTGGCTCTGATTGTTGGTCAGCGCCATCAGCCGCGCTTCAATCTCTTTCATACTGCCGGCAACGTCGGCAAGCTGCTGATCGGTTTTACTGACGTTAATGTCGTTCTCCGCCCCTTCGGCCGAGTTGGTGATCCCACGTTGATACAGCGCAGTATCCACGGTAACGACGTTATTCTGTTCGCGCTTCATCTGCGTCAGCACGTTTTTAATGGCCGCCTCGGTCTGCCACTGCCAGTAAAGACGGGCGACGCTGCTGGCCAGCAGTTCACGGGTCTGGGCTTCTTCAGCGACCTGAGCTTTGACTTCACCGATTCGCGCTTGTAACAGCGCGCGGTTTTTACCCCACAGATCCAGGTCCCATCCGGCGGTCAGCCCGAAGGTACCGTTGGTGTACCACGGCCCGGTATTGCCGTCGGTATCGGTGGCAAACGGTCCCATCAGCCCCTCGGAAGACATTTTCTGCCGTTCAATATCGGCGGAAAAATCCAGATTCGGTCCCAGGGTGGATTGCGACATCCGCGCCTGCGCTTCCGCCAGTTTGATGCGCTGCCCGGCAATCTGCATGTCCGGCGCATTGGCTAAGGCACGCTGAATCAGGCTATTGAGCTGAGGGTCATGATAATCCTGCCACCAGTTGCTTTGCGGCCAGCCGTTTTTCACGGCGGCGGGCAGTTCCATTGCGATGTGGGATGCCGGGGTTTGCTGCTGGAGCGGATTGCCAATATCGTGCGATGGCGCGCAGCCCGCCAGCGCGATGGCCAGTGGCAGGCCAGCCAACGCGCGTTTGCTCAAAGTCAGGTTCATGAAATCGGTCAGATGATTAAATAAGGTCGGGTATATTAAGCTAATTGCATCATAGCCGTTTAGTAAAGCGTGTGCCGTAACTATTAGCAGGCTAAAAATAAACTTCTCATGGAGTGAAAATGAGTCAGAACATCTATGACGATCCCGCTTTTTTTGCCGGATACGCCACCCTCGACCGTTCAGTTAAGGGGCTGGAAGGCGCGCCTGAGTGGCCAACCATACAGCAAATGCTTCCGCCGTTATCCGGTTTACGCGTCGTCGATCTTGGCTGCGGCTACGGCTGGTTTTGCCGCTGGGCCCGCGATCGGGGCGCCGCGCAGGTCGAGGGACTGGATCTCTCCAGCCGGATGCTGGAGCGTGCCCGCGAAATGACCCGCGGCGAAGGTATCCGCTACCGCTGTGAAAACCTGGAGAACCTGACCCTGCCCGCAAATAGCTGCGAGCTGGTCTATAGCTCGCTGGCGCTACACTATCTGCCCGACGTGGCGCCGCTGTTCGCTACCGTTTACCAGGCGCTGACGCCCGGCGGTACGCTGCTGTTCTCCGCCGAGCATCCCATCTATACCGCCCCGCCGCAGCAGGGCTGGCTGGAAGATGAGAACGGACAGAAGCGCTGGCCGGTGAGCCACTACCAGCAGGAGGGCGAACGTATCAGCAACTGGTTTGCCGACGGGGTGAAGAAGCAGCACCGCAAGCTGTCCACCTGGATAAACCTGCTGGTGGCCGCCGGTTTTATCATCGAGCATCTGGATGAATGGGGGCCAACGGCGGAGCAGATTGCCGCCCAGCCAGCGCTGGATGAAGAAAAAGAGCGGCCGATGATTTTTCTGCTGCGCGCGCGCAAGCCGGCGTAATACGCAAAATGGCCCGGAGGTTATCCGGGCCATATGGATGATGTTACTTTCGTGCTCAGGGCATTACTCTTTTAAGCTGCCGCCGTTAGTGGCAATCACCTCTTTATACCACCAGAAGCTCTTCTTGCGGCTGCGCGCCAGGGTGCCGTTGCCTTCATCATCGCGATCGACGTAGATAAAGCCATAGCGTTTGGACATCTCCGCTTTCGAAGCACTCACCAGGTCGATAGGTCCCCAGCTGGTGTAGCCCATCACCTCAACGCCGTCCTCAATTGCCTCACGAACCTGCACCAGATGGTCGTTAAGGTAGCTGATCCGGTAATCGTCGTTGATGCTGCCGTCAGCTTCCACTTTATCTTTCGCGCCGAGACCGTTTTCCACGATAAACAGCGGCTTCTGATAGCGATCCCACAGCACGTTCAGCAGCGTGCGCAGACCGAGCGGGTCAATCTGCCAGCCCCACTCCGAACTTGCCAGATGCGGGTTTGGCACCATGCTGAGAATATTGCCGCGCGATTTTTTGTTCAGCTCTTCGTCGGCGGTCACGCAGCCGGTCATATAGTAGCTAAAAGAGATAAAATCGACGGTCTCTTTCAGGGCTTCGCGATCGGCATCGGTGATCTCAAGGCTAATGCCGTTGTCGCGGAAATAGCGCAGCATATAGCCCGGATAAGCGCCGCGGCACTGGACATCGCCAAAGAACTGCCAGCTGCGGTTCTGCTGCAGCGTTTCAAAAATATCGTCCGGTTTGCAGCTCAGCGGATACATCAGGCCGCCGAGCAGCATATTGCCGATTTTGCCCTCAGGCACGATGTCATGGCAGGCTTTAACCGCCAGCGCGCTCGCCACCAGCTGATGGTGAATGGCCTGGTAGACGTCCGCTTTGCTGCTGTCAGCCGGCAGACCAACGCCGGTCATCGGCGCGTGCAGGGACATATTGATTTCATTGAAGGTCAGCCACAGTTTAACCTTCGTCTTGTAGCGCTCAAACACCGTACGGGCATAGCGTTCGAAGAAGCCAATCACTTTGCGATTGCCCCAGCCGCCGTAGTTTTTCACCAGCGCCCACGGCATCTCATAGTGCGACAGCGTCACCAGCGGAGTGATATTATGCTTCGCCATTTCGTCAAACAACTTGTCGTAAAAGGCCAGTCCGGCTTCGTTGGGCTGCGTTTCGTCGCCCTCAGGGAAAATACGCGCCCAGGCAATCGATACGCGCAGGCAGTTAAAACCCATTTCGGCAAAGAGGCTGATATCTTCCGGGTAACGATGATAGAAATCGATGGCGACGTCTTTTATGCCGCTATCGCCAGGTACGCGTTCTACCACATCGCCAAATACGCCGCGCGGTTGGACGTCAGAAGTGGTTAATCCTTTCCCCTCTTCCAGATAAGCGCCTTCGACCTGGTTTGCCGCGGTCGCGCCGCCCCATAAAAACGCCTGTGGGAATGTCTTCATTCATCTCTCTCCTGTGATTAACGGCTTACGGACAACAGCGGCTGACCGGCATCCACCGCGCTGGCGGAAACAATGTCGAGAGCACGGTAATCGTCGCTGTTGCTGATAATAATGGGCGTCGCCAGATCGTAACCGGCGTTCAGAATCGCCTGACGGTCAAACTCCAGCAGCAGATCGCCCGCTTTAATTTTGTCGCCCTCTTTAACATGGGCGGTGAACGGCGCGCCATCGAGCTTGACGGTGTCGATACCCACATGGATAAGCAGTTCAATTCCGCTATCGCTCAGCAGGCCGATAGCATGTTTCGTCTGGAAAATCGAGGCGACTTCCCCCGAGAACGGCGCAATAACTTTGCCTACTGAAGGGATAATCGCCACACCCTGGCCAAGTAAACCGCTGGCGAAGGTGCTATCTGGAACCTGATCGAGCGCCAGCACGCTGCCGGTCATCGGCGCCAGAATATCGTTTTCCGAGGCCGGTGCCACGACAACGGCCGCCTGTTCGGCGGCGCTGCGCGGCAGCCCGGCGACTAGCGTGAGCACGCAGGCGATGATTAATGCGCTAATCGTTCCCAGCGCGCCGCCCCACACCGTGGCGTCAATGCCCTGCGGCGGGATCATCTGCGCCAGGGTGAAAATGTTACCGAAACCGAAAGAATAAACGTGGCTGTCGCTGAAGCCGACAATCGCGCCGCCGATAGCGCCAGCGACGCAGCCGAAGATAAAGGGACGGCGGAGCGGCAAATTCAGCCCATAAATCGCCGGCTCGGTCACGCCGAAGATCCCGGCGGATACCGCCGAGCCCGCCAGCACTTTTTGCCGGGCATCGCGAGTGCGCAGGAAAATCCCCAGCGCGGCGCCAACCTGCCCCATTACCGCCGGCAACAGCATCGGCATCATCGAATCATGGCCAAGCACGGTAAGGTTGTTAATCATCAACGGTATCAGGCCCCAGTGTAAACCGAAGATGACGCACACCTGCCACAGCGCGCCCATCGCCGCTCCGGCAAGCCAGGGCGCAACCTGATAGATAAGCAGATAGCCATTGGCCAGCTGCTGGCTCAGCCAGGTCGCAACCGGGCCGATAATCAGAAACGTGAGCGGGACAACCACGGCCAGGCAAATCGCCGGGGTAAAGAAGTTCTTCATCGACGAGGGCAGTATTGCGTTGCTCCGCCACTCAATCCAGCAGCTCACCCACGAAGCGAGGATAATCGGGATGACCGACGAGCTGTAATTGATAAAGGTCACCGGAATGCCAAGGAAATATTCCGCCGCGGCGTCAGGCGCCATACTGGCTTCGAAAGATTGAATCATCAGCGGATGAGTTAACGCGCCGCCGATCACCATCGTAATAAAGGCGTTACCGCCAAATTTCTTGCCGGCGGTGTAGCCGAGAAATAACGGGAAAAAGAAGAACAGCGCATCGCTGGCGGCAAACCAGATTTTATAGGTCGCCTGTTGCGTCGTTAACCAGCCGCAAACGACAGCCAGCGCCAGCAGTCCTTTGAGGATCCCCGAGGCCGCCAGGACGCCGATAAACGGGGTGAAAATACCGGAAACCACGTCGATAATCTGGCCGATAATCGACACTTTTTCGCCCTTCACCGCAACCGGCTCACTGTCGTCCGTCAGGCCGGCTTCGCTGCGCACCGCCAGCCAGACATCATGTACGTGGTTACCGATGACCACCTGAAACTGGCCGCCGCTTTCCACCACCATGATGACGCCAGGATTCGCCTTCAGTCCTTCGGCATCCGCCTTCTTGCTATCTTTAAGCTTAAAACGCAGCCGCGTTGCGCAGTGAACCAGACTCACAATATTCTCTTTGCCGCCTACCCGGCTAAGAATATCCTGCGCGAGTGCTTTATATTCCATGCTGTTTTTCCTTACTTCCGCTGCCCGCAGGCATCGTTAACTGAGTATTAAAAATAAAAAAACCCGAGAACAACGCCGTGTAAGCGTTGCGCTCAGGTTTTGCCTGCATAATGCAGTAACAATCCAGTTGTAGAGTGGGAGCCTGGCGCCAGGCCCGATCGGCGCTTAGCGTCCCTCTTTTCTCACCCGTTCAATATGAATGGCGAGAAACATAATTTCTTCCGTCGTCAGCGGCCGCTGGTAGCTCTTTTGCAGGTGCCGGGCGACGGTTTCCGCACACTTCCACGCTTTTGGGTAGTTATCCTTTACCGCGCTGTGCAGCGTCACATCATCATCTTCGACCACCGTTCGCGTCAGCATACGCTGGGCGAAAAACTTAAGATGCGTAACGAAACGCTGGTAGCTCAGCGACTCTTCGTCGTAGTTAAGGGTCAGCTGATATTTCACCAGCTGCAGAATCTCCTGCATGACCCGGGTAACGTGCATCACCTCCGGCATTTCGCTGTTGAGCTGCGCCGTCACCAGATGCAGGGCAATAAAACCCGCCTCATCTTCGGCCAGTTCAACGCCAAGCCGTTTGGCGATAATCGCCCGCGCTTCCTGCCCTAACTCAAACTCCTTAGGATACAGCCGTTTTATTTCCCACAGCAGCACATTACGAATGGCGAGGCCCTTCTTCTGCCGCTCGATCGCAAAGTGGCAGTGATCGGTCAGGGTAATGTACAAGCTGTCCTGTAACTTACCGAGACGACCGCGCGCCAGATCGATAATCCGATCGCAGGTGGTCATCACTTCTAACGGTATCTGACTGAGTAATTCGCCTAAACGACCAATCAGTTCATCGCTCTGCAGCGCGAAGACTTTTTCAATTTTACTTTCATCAAGAGAGTCACCAACGCGTTTTTGGAAGGCAAGTCCTCGGCCCATGACCACCTGTTCGCGCTGCTGCTCATCGACAACCACCACTACATTATTATTAAGTACTTTGGCGATTTGCATATGAACCCCAAAAACAAAAAAACCTGACCCCGACAGATGCCAGGAAATCAGGTTTTGCCTGCCGGAGCAGTAACAATCGGTAGTGAGTATTTCACTGTCCGCCGGGTAATCTCAATGGGACAAGCAAAAAAATGTGATGCAGGTCAGATAGTTTAGCTACGCCAGTCGTTAATCGTGCGCGCAATACTGGTTGAATCCTGTAGAGTGCGCACCGCGCTGAACAGATCAGAAGCTTCGATGTATTCTTTACGCAAATAGCTCAACCACTGTTTGATACGCGCGACGTGATAAAGGCCGGTATCGCCCTGCTTTTCCAGACGGGTATATTTTTGCAGCAGCCCGACGACCTGGGGCCAGGGCATACGCGGTTCGTTATATTTTATTACCCGGCTTAAGTTCGGCACGTTCAGCGCGCCGCGGCCAATCATTACCGAGTCGCAGCCGGTCGCGGCCAGGCAATCCTGAGCGCTTTGCCAGTCCCAGATTTCACCGTTGGCCACCACCGGGATAGTCAGGCGCTGACGGATTTCGCCAATAGCCTGCCAGTCAATGCGCTCCGCTTTATAGCCATCCTCTTTGGTGCGGCCGTGAACCACCAGCTCGCTGGCCCCCGCCTGCTGGACCGCATCGGCTATTTCAAATCGCCGTTCGCCGCTGTCCCAGCCAAGCCGAACTTTTACCGTGACCGGTAGTTCGTCGGGAACCGCCTCGCGCATCGCTTTCGCGCCGCGATAGATAAGCTCGGGATCTTTGAGCAGCGTTGCCCCGCCGCCGCTGCCGTTCACCAGCTTTGACGGGCAGCCGCAGTTCAGGTCAACCCCCCAGGAACCGAGTTCGACCGCGCGAGCGGCGTTTTCCGCCAGCCACTGCGGATACTGCCCGAGCAGCTGCACGCGCACGCGGGTGCCGGAGGGCGTCAGGCTGTTGTTATGCAGTTCCGGGCACAGTTTGTAGAACGATTTTACCGGCAGGAGCTGATCCACCACGCGCAAGAACTCGGTGATGCAGAGATCGTAATCATTGACTTCGGTCAGCAGCTCGCGCACCAGCGAATCGAGCACGCCTTCCATCGGCGCCAGTAGTACACGCATATTGTTTATCATTGCCCGAAAAAAAAGAGGCGCTATGGTAGCGCCTCTGGATGCGGGTTGAAAGGGGTGAATATCGGTTTTACCGGCGGCGCTGCTGCTTCCCGGCTTGCGCTGCGCTTAGCCGGGCGACAAGGTCGCCTCTGTCTGCGGGCCGGGAAATGCACGGCCGCTTAACGTGGTTGCAGGCAGTTATCCTCTTTCCAGCCGTACAGCCACTCAATGCCGCGATAAAACTCGCTCTGGGTTTTGCCTTTCCACAGCAGATTGCGCACCTGGCGCTCAACCCCGGCAGCGTGATAGACCCGCCCCATTTCACGCGTCGACCAGACGATTCGCGCGGTACGCGGAATACGCACCGATTCATACAGCGCGAAAGCGCGGGCGGCGTCGCCGTCGCACTGGGCCAGCGCTTTACCCAGGGTCACCGCATCTTCCAGCGCCATACAGGCCCCCTGCGCCATATACTGCGCCACCGGATGCGCGGCATCGCCGACCAGCGTAATACGATCGTTGCCCCATTTTTCTACCGGCTCGCGATCGGCGGTGGACCAGCGGCGCCAGGAGGTCGGTTTATCGAGCATCTGCCGGGGACGCGGGTGGATACCTTTAAAGTAGGAGAGCACCTCTTCTTTACTGCCGTCGCGCACGCCCCACTCTTCCTGCTGCCGACTATGGAAGGTCACCACCAGGTTGTACTGCTTACCGCCGCGCAGCGGATAATGCACCAGGTGGCAGTGCGGACCCGCCCACAGTACCGGCGCATTGATGCGTAAATCGTCCGGCATATCGGCGGCATCGACGACCGCGCGATAGACCACGTGGCCGGTTACCCGCGGCGAATCGCCCAGCAGGCTTTGGCGCACCACCGATTTACCGCCGTCGCAGCCGATCAGAATATCCGCCGTCCAGCTATTGCCTTTATCATCAAACACCGTCACGTCATCGGCGGTCTGGCGGATATCCACTACCTGCGTCGAAGTACGATACTCGACGGCCGGATGGGTCAGCGCCGCCTCCCAGACGGTGGCGTGGATATCCACCCGGTGGATCACCGCATACGGCCCGCCAAAATGGTCGCGGAACGCCTGTCCTGTCTCAATGTGCACGACCTCTTCGCCGTTTACCGCATCCATCATGGTGATATGGTCGGTAAAGACCGCCCGCTGGCGGGCGACTTCGCCGACGCCGAGGCTGTCCAGCGCCGAGAACGCGTTTGGGCCAAGCTGGATCCCGGCGCCAATTTCGCCGATTTCATGCGCCTTTTCCAGCAGCATCACCTTGATACCCTGGCGCGCCAGCGAAAGCGCCGTGGCTGCCCCGCCAATACCGCCGCCGACAATGATTGCTCGCATCACTTTTGCCATGTTGCCTCCTAAGCCGGGATCTTATCTTGTTGGTTTTCCGGCGCGGCGGCGATAAACGCCGGCAGCCGGGTACAGGCGTCATAAACCGCCTGGCAGCGCGGATAGTGGCTGAGATCGCAGCCCATCCTCAGCGCGTTGGCCCACTGCGGCACCAGACAGCAGTCCGCCAGGGTGGGGGCATCGCCCACGCAAAAATCGCCGGATTTCGCGTGGCGCAATAGCTGTTCAACAGCGCTGAACCCCTGCTGGATCCAGTGCGCATACCAGCGTTTTTTCTCCTCTTCACTCACCTTAAGCTCGTCGCCAAGGTAGCGTAAAACGCGCATGTTATTAATGGGATGAATATCGCAGGCGATGGCGTATACGATCTCCAGCACCCGCATGCGCGCGCTGTCTTCCTCAGGCAGCAGCAGCGGCTGCGGATAGTGCCGATCCAGCCAGTCCGCTATCGCCAGCGACTGGCCGAGAGATTCACCTTCGTCGGTAATGAACGTCGGCACCAGGCCGACCGGGTTCAGCCGCCGGTACTCCAGCGCATTCTGCTGGCCGATGCGGATATTGACGCCCACGCTCTGGTAGTCGATGCCTTTCAGCGCCAGCGCGATGCGCACGCGGTAAGAGGCAGAGCTATTAAAAAAACTGTACAGCTTCATCATTCACCTCACACCACGCGCACGGCGATTGGCGTCAGTCCATCTACGTTGCCGGTGATAACATCGCCTTTCACCACCGCGCCAACGCCTTCTGGAGTCCCGGTAAAAATCAGGTCACCGGGCTGCAGCTCAAAGAAGCCGGAAAGATAGCTGATAGTTTCATTAACCGACCAGATCAGGTGGCGAATATCGCTGCGCTGATGATCTTCCCCATTCACCTGCAGCCAAATTCCCGCCTCGTTGACGTCAACCGTATCCGCTTTGTGCAGCGGCGCTATCGGCGCGGAGAGATCGAAGGCTTTGCCGATTTCCCAGGGACGGCCCATCTGGCGCATCTCCATCTGGCGATCGCGGCGGGTCATATCCAGACCGGTGGCATAGCCCCAGATATACTCATGGGCCCGCTCCAGCGGGATATCGCTTCCCCGTTTGCCAATCGCCACCACCAGCTCAATTTCATAGTGATAGTTGTCGGTTTGCGCGGGATACGGCAGGCTCAGCGTCTCTCCCGCAGCGACGGGCACCACCGCATCGGCAGGCTTGCAGAAGAAAAACGGTGGTTCGCGATCCGGATCAAAGCCCATTTCACGCGCGTGAGCGGCGTAGTTGCGGCCCACGCAGTAAACGCGGCGTACCGGAAACTGCTCATCGCTGCCGACAACCGGAACGCTAATTGGGGCCTGGGGAGCAAAAACGTATTGAGTCATGATGGAGTCCTTATTCGTATTTTTTAATAACGCGCTTCGCGGAACAGGCCGAGCGCTTCCTGCACGGGACGGTCCGAAAAGCTGAATAACACGGTATCTTCGGCGGAGATAAAAGAGACGGCGTGCCAGGTGGGCACCACGAAGATATCCTTTGCCTGGAAAGAAAATGTCTGCTCGCCGATAGTCACCTGGCCGCTGCCCTCTACCACGTGATAGATGGTGCTATCGGTGGTTTTTGCCGCTCGCGAGGTAAACCCTTTCGGCAGCAGCTGGAGAAAGGCGCCCATCGATGGCATCGGGTAGCCACCGGTGACCGGGTTGACGTAACGCATCTTATAGCCGTCCCACTCGTCGGCATCCCCCATACGCGTCAGATCGTGCAGCGCTTCGCGGCTGCGGTCGTAGCGATAGTTAAAGATGGGTGAAGAGTTACCGACCTGATGGCGCAGCGGCAGCATATTGGCGGCGTAGCGCGGCAGATAATCCCCCTCTTTGCGGGTCACCGGCTGCTGATCCTCCGGATAGTCTTCCGCGAAACCGCAGCCCAGATAGTTCACCAGCGGCAGATCGAGGCCATCCACCCAGACAACCGGCTCATTGCCCTGGTTGCCGTGGTCGTGCCAGCGCCACTGCGGCGTCAGAATAAAGTCACCGGCCCGCATTTGCGTGCGTTCGCCATCGACGGCGGTAAATGCCCCTTCACCTTCAACCACAAAGCGCAGCGCCGACTGGTTATGACGGTGGCTCGGCGCCACTTCGCCGGGCATGATCAGCTGTAAACCGGCATACAGCGATGAAGTAATCGATGACTGTCCGCGCAGCGCCGGGTTCTCCAGCACCAGTACGCGGCGTATCGCCTCTTTCGCGCCAATCAGCTCGCCGCTTTTCAGCAGCAGCGGACGAATCTCCTGATAGTTCCAGTAAGCCGGCGCACAGGTAGGGTTCGGCGTTTTCGGGACCAGATGATGCAGCGATTCCCAAAGCGGCGTCAGGTTTTGCCCGGAAATATGCTGATAGTAGTTCTGACGATCGTTGTTGATTTCCATGGAAGATTGGGACATGAGCATTCTCCTTATTTATTCACGATGCCCGCAGAAGGCAGCGCGGCAGGTACAGATGTTGGGTTGCGAACGGCAAGCGTCAGCAGGACAAGCATCACGGCGCTAACCACAGCCGGTACTGCGATAACAAAAAACAGGGTGTCAAAAGAGAAATTCATCGCCATCATCACGCCGCCGGAGAGCGAACCAACAATGGCTCCGCAGCGGCCAATCGCGTTTGACCAGCTCACGCCGGTCGCGCGGCTTTGGGTGGGATACAGCGTCGCGGTCAGAGCATTTAGCCCTACCTGCGAGCCGCTGATGCCGATACCGGTGCCGAAAATCGCCAGCGCCATCAGCCACAGACCGTTCTCGCTCAGGCCAATCATGACGATACAGACCGACCCCAGGGCGTAACTCAGCGCCAGCACCCGGAAAGGGTTGAAACGGTCCATCAGCACACCGAGCAGCAGTGCGCCAAAGGTCCCGCCAATCTGGAAGGCCGCGGTCACCCAGGAAGCATGCTGTAAATCAATTCCACGATGGTTAAGCAGCGTCGGCATCCAGCTGGAGAGGAGATAGATAATCAGCAGGCTCATAAAGAACACGACCCACAACATCAAGGTGATGGGCAGCTGACGCCCGGCAAATAGCTGGCGGATGCTGCCTTTCGCGCCGGCGGCAGGCTCATCAAGCCAGAAATGGGTATCGGTATAGCGTTCGCCGGTTATCGCGCCAACGGTTTTGGCAATCATCGCTTGTGGCAGCTGACGACGGATCTGCCAGCGCGGAGATTCGGGAAGCAGCGGGATTAGCGCCGCTGCCAGCATCAGCGGTAGCACGCCCCCCAGCACCAGGATACCGGGCCAGCCAATCAGCGGCACCAGCTGCGCGCTGACCACGCCGCCGAACGCCGAGCCAAGGGTGAATCCACAGAACATCAGGGTCACCAGCGCCCCGCGCCGCCGGGCAGGCAGATATTCCGAAGTCATCGTAATGGTGTTAGGCATCGCGCCGCCCAATCCCAGCCCCGTCAGGAAGCGCAGGATCACCAGCGTCTCCAGGTCAGGGGAAAACGCGGAAAGCAGGCTAAACAGGCCGAATAGCGCGACGCAGAACTCGATGACCCGTTTACGGCCAAAGCGGTCGGAGAGCGGACCGCAGAGCAGCGCCCCGGCGGTTAAGCCCAGCAATCCTGCGCCAAATAACGGCGCGAGATCGCCTGCGGTTAATTGCCAGTGGTGACGAATATCCGGGGCGATAAAACCAATTGCCGCAGTATCGAAACCGTCGAGCATGACCACCAGGAAACAGCAGATAATCACGCGCCACTGCCGGGCGCCGACCGGCGCGGCATTAAGCAGTTTCTGTAGTTCGAGTCGTTGAGTCATCGTTATGCCTCAGTGCAGGTAGGGGAAGATGTTGTATTTATTTCTTTTATGTTGCGAGTTTGTAACCCAAGCAATGAAATGTACAATGGTATTTCGGGCATAGACATAACCTGGAGGTTATCGCTGATGGCAGGCTGGACGCAGAAACTGAAGCTGCACCATTTACAGATGCTGGTCGCGCTGGGGGAACAAGGCAACCTCACACAAGTGGCTAAAATGATGAATATTACTCAGCCGGCGCTCTCCAAATGGCTGAGCCAGTTTGAAGATGAAGTCGGCATGCCCCTGTTTGAACGTCACAGCAAAGGCCTGCGCCCGACAGAAGGCGGAAAGCTGCTGCTTCAACACGCCCAGCGGCTGATTAACGATATGTCGCGTTCGCAGTATGAAATCGAGCGTTTCAAACAGGGCGGACAGGTGGGGAGTCTGATGATCGGCTGTTCACCGGTGGCCACCGACTGCGTTTCGCAGGCGATCCTCGAACTGCTTAAAGAGATGCCGACCCTGCATCTTAATATCGAAGAGAAAGTCATGACGCCGCTGCTTAACGATCTGCTCGCCGGGGTGATTGATGTCGTGGTCGGGCGAGTCGGCGGGCGGGCGCTGGAGCTGCCGCTGAGCTACCGGGTGCTCTACACCGAGCCGGTCTGCTTTGTCGCCCGCCCCGATCATCCTCTGGCGCAAAAATCGCAGTTAAGCTGGGCTGACCTCTCTCCGTGGCGCTGGATTGTCTGGCCCACCGGCACACCGATTCGCCTGAGCATCGACAACGCGCTGGTGGATAACGGCGTCATGCTGCCGGAGAACACCATTGAGTCCGCCTCGATGAACGTCACCAGCAACCTGTTACAGAGTAGCGATATGGTGTCGATACTCTCACTGCGCCTGGCGCAGCGCTATGCGGCCCAGCACCAGCTGGCGATTCTTAATTTGCCGCGCATTGAACAAAAAGGTAGCGTTGGGGTTTTCTGGCGAAAAAGTGAAGCGCCGTCGCTGGCGTTGAGCCGATTTCTGCACTGTCTGTCGCTGCAATCGACACACTGATAGCCGTCCGTTTTGCTGTTCCCCGTCTCTATTGCAGGTATGCGTAGAATTCATGATGTGATCGGTAGCACATTTTTGGCTTTAATTGTATGATGAATGCGGTTCATCAAGGGTTATTACCATGAGTAAATCACTGATTATTGTCTGGCAGTATGTGCGCGCTTTCGTGCTGATCTACGCCTGCTTGTATGCGGGCATTTTTCTCTCTTCACTCCTGCCGATCGCCATTCCCGGCAGTATTATTGGCATGCTGATTTTGTTCTTTCTCCTGGCGCTGCAGATCCTGCCGCCGCAGTGGGTTAACCCCGGCTGCAATATCCTGATTCGCTATATGGCGCTGCTATTTGTGCCTATCGGCGTGGGCGTTATGCAGTATTGGGATTTACTCCGCGCGCAGTTTGGCCCGGTAGTGGTTTCCTGCGCGATAAGCACGCTGGTGGTTTTTTTAGTAGTCAGCTGGAGCTCACACCTGGTTCACGGCGAGCGCAAAGTGGTTGGTCAAAAAGGAAGTGAAAAATGATCCATGAAATCTGGTGGTCGCTGCCGCTAACCCTTATCGTCTTTTTCCTCGCCCGCATGCTGGCGGCGCGATTCAAGTTTCCGCTGCTTAATCCGTTACTGGTGGCCATGGTGGTGCTGATCCCCTTTTTGTTGATCACTGGCATCTCCTACGAGCGCTATTTTCAGGGCAGCAAAATTCTTAACGATCTGCTGCAGCCGGCGGTGGTTGCGCTGGCCTTTCCTTTATATGAGCAGCTACACCAAATCCGCGCTCGCTGGAAATCAATCATCACTATCTGCTTTATCGGCAGCGTGGTGGCGATGGTCACCGGTACCACCGTTGCCTTACTGATGGGCGCAACGCCGCAGATTGCCGCCTCTATTTTGCCGAAATCGGTCACGACCCCGATTGCGATGGCGGTGAGCAGCAGCATTGGCGGCATTCCGGCGATCAGCGCGGTATGCGTTATTTTTGTCGGCATTCTCGGCGCGGTCTTCGGCCATACGCTGTTGAATGTGATGCGCATTCGTACCAAAGCTTCGCGCGGCTTATCGATGGGTACCGCCTCACACGCACTGGGTACCGCCCGTTGCGCTGAACTCGACTATCAGGAGGGCGCGTTCAGTTCGCTGGCGCTGGTACTTTGCGGGATTATTACCTCGCTGGTTGCCCCGTTTTTGTTTCCGCTGATCCTGGCAATAGCCGGATAGTTGTGATTTGAATCACAATTTAAAATGCAACGAGATAGAATTACATTAACAATGAGATGTTAATCACATATGTCAGCTATAAGCACCCGTACACTAGATTCCCATTACATTGTTATGAGGCAACGCCATGCACCCACGTTTTCAAGCTGTTCTTCCCCAACTGGCGGCGGACCTGCAAGCGGCCATCGCCCCGATGCTGGCCGACCCGCATTTTCCGGCCCTGCTCAATGCAGATCAGGTCGCTGCGCTGCAAAGCGCGACGGGGCTGGACGAAGACGCGCTGGCCTTTGCTCTGCTGCCGCTGGCGGCGGCCTGTGCGCGTACCGACCTCTCCCACTTTAACGTCGGCGCCATTGCCCGCGGCATCAGCGGTACCTGGTACTTCGGCGGCAATATGGAATTCCTCGGCGCCACCATGCAGCAGACCGTGCACGCTGAGCAAAGCGCCATCAGCCATGCCTGGCTGCGCGGCGAAAAATCCCTGCTGGCGATTACCGTGAACTACACCCCCTGCGGCCACTGTCGTCAGTTTATGAACGAACTGAACAGCGGACTAGCGCTGCGCATCCATCTTCCGGGCCGCGAAGCCCATTCGCTGCAGCACTATTTACCGGACGCTTTCGGCCCGAAAGATCTGAATATCAAAACCCTGCTGATGGATGAACAGAACCACGGCTTCCCGCTCAGCGGCGATGCGCTGGCCCAGGCGGCGATTCAGGCAGCCAACCGCTGCCATATGCCGTACAGCCATTCGCCCTCCGGCGTCGCGCTGGAGCTGAAAGACGGGACTATTTTCACCGGTAGCTATGCAGAAAACGCCGCCTATAACCCGACGCTACCGCCGCTGCAGGGCGCGCTGAATCTGCTGAGCCTCAATGGTTACGATTACCCGGATATCCAGCGCGCTGTTCTTGCCGAGAAGGCCGACGCGGCGCTCATCCAGTGGGACGCAACCGCCGCGACGCTGAAGGCGCTGGGCTGTCATAACATCGATCGCGTCCTGTTAGGTTAGTCACATTCTGCGGGCCAAACGGCCCGCATTGTTGAAAATCCCCGCAATTAAACGACGGTTTCTTGCGCTTGCCCGGCGGGTAAAGTAGCCTGAAGCTTCCCTCGTCCACTATTGAGCCCGGTTCATGTTAAAGCGTGCGTTATACAGCCTGTTAGTCCTGTTCGGCTTGCTGCTGTTAACCGTGCTGGGGCTTGACCGCTGGATGAGCTGGAAGACCTCTCCTTATATCTACGATGAGCTACAGGACCTGCCCTATCGTCAGGTCGGCGTGGTACTCGGCACCGCTAAGTACTATCGTACCGGCGTCATCAACCAATATTATCGCTACCGAATTCAGGGCGCGCTGAACGCCTACAACAGCGGTAAGGTGAACTATCTGCTGCTCAGCGGCGATAACGCGCTGCAGAGCTATAACGAACCGATGACCATGCGCCGCGATTTAATTAAAGCTGGCGTCGATCCGGCGGATATCGTGCTGGACTATGCGGGTTTCCGTACCCTTGATTCGATTGTTCGCACCCGTAAAGTCTTCGACACGAATGATTTTATTATCATTACCCAACGCTTCCACTGCGAGCGGGCGCTGTTTATTGCCCTGCATATGGGTATTCAGGCGCAGTGCTACGCGGTGCCGTCGCCGAAGGATATGTGGAGCGTGCGCCTGCGCGAGTTTGGTGCTCGTTTCGGCGCGCTGGCCGATCTCTATATTTTTAAACGCGAACCGCGATTCCTGGGTCCGCTCATCCCGATCCCCGCGCTGCAGGAAGTCCCGGACGGCGCCCAGTCCTACCCGGCGGTCACGCCGCAGCAGCTGATGGATCTGCAGAAAAAAGAGAAGTGAAGCCGCCATAAGCGAACGTGAAAACTGGCGTCTTACCGAGCGGGAATACTTTTCTGATTACGCGAGTGAATATCGGGATACTGAGGATATATACCCTACCTGATTCAGGTTGCAGGAAGGCGGCAAATTATCATTCCGAAAAAGCAAAAGGCAGACGCCTGAACTGACGCCTGCCTTCATTCACTAATCTTATTTCTTACGCGCGTACTTCAGTGAATCCAGCGCCACGGCGAAAATAATAATGGCCCCTTTGATAATGTACTGCCAGTACGGGTTGACGCCGATATAGGTCAGACCGTAGTTAATGACGGTGAAGATAATCACCCCGGTCACCACGCCGAACACGGTGCCGACGCCGCCGCTGAACGAGACTCCGCCGACCACGCACGCGGCAATCGCATCCAGTTCATACATAAAGCCGAGGTTGTTGGTCGCCGACCCGATGCGCCCCGCCTCCAGCAGCCCGCCGAACGCGTAGAACACGCCGGAGAGCGCGTAAATCATCAGCAGGTTCAGCGCGACGTTCACCCCGGAGACCTTCGCTGCTTCCGGGTTGCCGCCGATAGCAAAGATGTTTTTACCAAAGCGGGTCTTGTTCCACAGGATCCACACGAAGAAAACGGCAATCAGCGCGTAGAAAGTGATATACGACAGACGGAACGAGCCCAGCGCTACGAACCCTTGGGCAAATTGCGAAAAGTGACTATCAAAGCCGGAAATCGGCGACGCGCCAACGAAGTCGTAATACAGCGAGTTAATACCGTAAACGATGATCATCGTACCGAGGGTGGTGATAAATGGCGTCACGTTCAGGTAGGCAATAATAATACCGTTGATAAGCCCAATCACCGCGCCGATCGCACAAACCAGCAGGATAACCAGCGGAATCGGCATCGTGGCCATTTCCGGGAACACTTTGTTGGCGTTGTCCACCGCCTGTAGCATCGTGGCGGCGATAACCGCCGCCAGGCCGACCTGACGCCCGGCCGAAAGGTCGGTCCCCTGAGTGACGATAAGCCCGGCAACCCCGAGCGCGATGATAATACGCACCGAGGACTGGGTCAGAATATTACTTAAATTCAGCAAACTTAAGAAAGTCGGGTCCTGGAAAATAATGATGGCCAGCAATACTAAAAGAACGACGTAAATCCCACCCTCTTTCAACCAGGTGAGAAAACTCTTTTTATTTAACGCACTCATGAGAAGCCCCTGATCTTAAAGGTGCAACGACGCAAGACGGAGAATTTCGTTTTGCGTGGTAGTTTTAGTCTCAACAATTCCGGCAACAAGACCATTGCTCATCACCAGAATACGGTCGGTAATACCCAGCAGCTCCGGCATCTCGGAGGAGATAATAATGATGCCTTTATCTTTTTTGGCCAGTTCGGCGATCAGCTGATAAATTTCGAACTTGGCGCCAACGTCAATGCCGCGCGTCGGTTCATCGAGCATCAGAATTTCCGGCTGAGTTAATAGCCAGCGACCAATAATCACTTTTTGCTGGTTACCACCGGATAACGAACCAATTTGCGTATGCTGCCCCGGTGTTTTCACGCGCATTGAATCGATGACCCATTGGGTATCGCTTTTCATGCGTGAATTATCCAGCAAGCCGACCTTATTTTTGTACTTCTTAATATTGGAGATCAGCGAGTTAAAACCGATATCCAGATACGCATAAATCCCCGTCGAGCGACGCTCTTCGGTCACCAGCGCAAAACCATGGTTGATGGCTTCATTGGCGTTATGGTTATTAATCTTCTTACCGTGCAGCTTGATTGTCCCGCCGGACTTCTCGCGAATACCAAATAACGTCTCGACGATATCGGTACGTTTCGCCCCTACCAGCCCGGCGATACCGAGGATTTCGCCTTTGTGCAGGTCGAACGAGACATCGCGGATTGACGGCTGACGCAGCGAGGTTAAATTACGCACCTCAAGAATTATCTCGCCCGGCTTATTTTCCCGGGTCGGGAAGCGCTGAGTGAGGGAACGGCCCACCATCATCGCGATAATCTTATCCATATCCAGCCCTTCCAGCGGCTGGGTGGCGATCCACTGGCCGTCGCGCAGAACGGTAATTTCATCGCATAGCTGGAAGATCTCTTCCATTTTGTGGGAAATGTAGACAATGCCGCAGCCGCGCTCTTTCAGCTTGCGGATAATGGTAAACAGATGATTGACCTCTTTTTCGGTTAACGAAGACGTCGGCTCATCCATAATCACAATTTTGGCGTTATAGGAAAATGCCTTCGCAATTTCAATCATCTGCATTTGCGATACCGATAGCGTCCCGACGCGAGCGCGTGGGTCGATATCAATATCCAGCTCGTCAAAAATCGCTTTGGTATCACCATACATTTTGTCCTGATCGACAAACATACCTTTGGTGGGATAACGCCCCAGCCACATGTTGTCCATCACCGAACGTTGCAATACCAGGTTTAATTCCTGATGAACCATTGAAATACCGTTTTCCAGGGCCTCTTTTGCCGAATGGAAATCGATCTCTTGTCCCTGAAAAAGAATACTGCCGGAATCTTTTTGATAGATCCCAAAAAGGCATTTTAATAATGTTGATTTGCCCGCACCGTTCTCCCCCATTAATGCATGAATAGAGTGGGGACGAACCTTGAGGTTCACATTATCGAGAGCCTTGACGCCAGGAAACGATTTGTTGATGTTGGTCATTTCCAACAAATATTCGCCTGACCGTTCGCTATTATTGCTGACCATAGTTATACCTGGCTGCGTGCATGCATACCCCAGCCGTCGAATTAACGACGGGCCGGGACGGATTCGGTATCAGGAATAATCGGGCGTACAGCGCGTACGCCCGCGGCTTATTAAGCTGTTACTTACCGATAAACTCGCTCAGATTATCTTTATCAACGCCCACGTACGGTACGCGGACAATCTTATTATCAATTTTCCAGTTAGTACCGGCAGCCGGTTCTTTACCATCGGCGAGATTTTTCGCCAGATCGAAGGTCGCTTTCGCCTGGTTGTTAGCATCGTTCAGTACGGTTCCCGCCATGGCGCCGGATTTCACCAGCGCTAAGGCTTCAGGCAGAGCATCGACGCCGAATACCGGGATGCTGCTCTTATTGTGCGCTTTCAGCGCTTCTACCGCGCCCATGGCCATCGCGTCGTTATTGGCGATAACGACTTCAATTTTGTTCGCGTTCGGGCCGGAGAGCCAGGCATCCATCTTATCCTTCGCCTGCGCGGTATCCCACATGGCGGTATCTAACGCCAGCTGCTGGGTTTTCAGCCCTTTATCATTCAGCTCTTTAATCACGTAGGTGGTGCGCGCCTCGGCATCCGGATGGCCCGGCTCGCCTTTCAGCAGGACAAACTGAATCTGGCCATCTTTATTCAGGTCCCAGTTCGGGTTCGCTTTCCAGTGCTTGGCAATCAGATCGCCCTGAATTACGCCGGACTCTTTAGAATCAGTCCCGACGTAGTATGCTTTATCGTAGCTATCCAGCGCCTTGCGGGAAGGTTCTTTGTTAAAGAATACCACCGGCACATTCTGGCCACGGGCTTTATCGATTACCGTACCCGCCGCTGCGGGGTCAACCAGGTTAATCGCCAGCGCCTTCACCCCTTTTGCCAGCAGGACGTCAATCTGATCGTTCTGTTTGGACTGGTCGTTCTGCGAGTCATTCATCAGCAGCTGAACATCCGGCGCTGATTTACCGTCTTTTTCGATTGCCTTACGCACTACCGACATAAAGTTGTCGTCGTATTTATAAATCGTCACGCCGATACGCGTATCTGCGGCGTGAGCGGCGGCGCCGAATAACATGCTAGCCATTACAGCAGACAGGGTTAACACCTTCTTATTCATGGAATCTCCGGTTTTATTATGCAGGGTCTTTGGAGTGAAAACGGCTGGCGAGTGTTACATTGATGTTACCGCACAGCGACATTCACGACTGTAATTCTGTCTTCCGTGTAGGGTAACGCTCCTGAAAAACGGCTTAATTAATCGTTTAACCGCCGATTACTGTTGTAAAAGTGATTAATCACCGTGACATAGTATGTTCAGACTTGTAAACGCAGCAATCATAGTCAGCTTAATGTTAACAAACTGTGAAATCACTCACATATTGAAAGCGGTTACATCAGCCAGATAATTAGTTAGTGATCGGCCCCACAATTTGCCTCTGCGCTACCGAATGTCGACGCACCAGCGTCGGCATAAAGCAGTGGCTGGCTTCGCGATCCAGCTTCCCAGCAGCCCCCTGCAGCGCCAGCTCTGTCGCCAGTTTTGCCATCGACATGATCGGGTAGCGCACCGTGGTCAACTGCGGGTCGGTGTAGCGCGAAATGGGAATATCATCAAAACCAATCAGTGAAAGGTGCTGCGGCACGGCAATACCGTTATCTTTAAGCGTCGTTAGCGCCCCGGCCGCCATGCTGTCGTTATAGGCAAAGATCGCGGTCAGGCCGAGGTTACGCCCCAGCAGCTCTACCATCGCCGCCTCCCCGCCCTGCATATCCGGCGAACCTGAGCCTATCCAGCCGTCGGGAGCGATAATGCCCTGCTCATGTAACGCCCTGCTCCACCCTTCCCGACGTAAATCATCATCTTCAATACCGTGATTAGAAGAGAGGTAGCCGATGCGCTGGTGGCCATGATTGAGCAGCATGCGGGTCGCCATCAGCGCGCCGCTGACGTTATCCAGCCCGACGCAGCGGTGGGCGTATCCCGGCACGATGCGGTTAATCAGCACCATTCCCGGCATGTGCTCCATAAAATCCCCCAGCTCCGCATCGCTCAACGCTTTGGAGTGAACGATCAGCGCCGAACAGCGCTGGCGAATCAGTACTTCAATGGCGTTACGCTCTTTTTCCGCTTCATGATAGCTATTGCCGATAAGCACATATTTTTGATGCTGCTGGGCGACGGTATCTACCGCTTTGACCAGCGCGCCAAAAAAGGCGTCCGACACGTCCATCACGACCACGCCGATGGTATCGCTGACCTGGGTCGCCAGCGCCTGCGCGTTGGCGTTGGGCCGATAGCCCAGCAGCGTTACCGCCTTCATTACCGCTTCTCGCGTATCCGGGCTCACCAGCGCGCTGTTATTCAGCACGCGCGAAACCGTAGCCACGGAAACCCCCGCCTGACGGGCGACATCACGAATGGTGATCATGCTCACCGACCTTTAGGGAATTGCAGTACGTCACACTCACCTCCTGTGTTCAGCAAGGTGGCTATTCTGGCAGCGACGCGCCGCACGCTACGTGAGTGAAGTCACAGGGATGGAAACGGTTACATCCATTTTGTTAATGATTGTGATCCAGATCGTTATCTGGATGTATCTTTTAATGATGTCCCTGACGCACGCAGGGTTAATTGACGCCATAGCCACTCAACGGGACCCTGACGAAAATGACGTAGCCAAAGCCACGAAAAGAGAAGATTAATCGCCCACACGGCCGGTACGAAGGACAGCAGCTGTAGGCGGTCGTACTTCATAAACAGGCCGAAGCGGTAAAACAGAGTGGTGCAAATCAGGGTTTGCAGCAGATAGTTGCTCAACGCCGTGCGCCCGACGCAGGCAATGGCCCCCACCAGACGAAATTTCGCCAGCTGCGGCCAGAAGCCCCAGGCCAGCGCCGCGTAGCCGATAGTCTGCAGCGGCGCGCCCAGCTCGCGCGGCGCCTGTAGCAGAAATGCGCACCAGCGAGGATCCCAACCGAGATGCCACTGGGCGAAAATAGAGGGTAAATTAACCGCCATGCCGCCAGCGATGAGCAGCGCGCCGGTGCGCCGGTAGTGGCGAAGACTGAACTGCCCTTTCAGCCAGCCGCTGCGCATCAGCGCGGCCCCCATCAGCATCATCCCGGCCAGCTGCCAGCCGTATTGCGCGCCCAGCGCCAGCAGGTTATCCGACAGCATATCCGCACGATTACTCACCGCTTCAAAGCCGCCTTTCAGCTTCCAGTACTGTTCGTACTGTAAATTCGCCGCGTCCGGCACCCACGAACGATTAGGCGAATTGCCGGAGATTAATCCCAGCAATAGCAGTACCGCCACGCCGATGACATACAGCACCACGCCGGTATTAAATAGCGATTTAACATCGTGAGCGTCGCGTATCATCCGCCAGCCCACCAGACCTACCAGCGCATAGGCCAGCAAAATATCGCCGTCCCAGAAAAAGAGACCGTGGATAAAGCCCAGCAGCGCCAGTAGCGTCAGGCGCGACTGGATCCAGCGCTTGCCGCGCGGCAGCAAAAGCTGAAGCCCGGCGCCAAACAACAGGGCGAACAGAGTCAGGAATTTGACCTGCGCCAGCAGATCGAGAATCGCCCAGGTCCAGGCGTCGCTATCGGAGATGCTCCCGGACCACGCCGGGTTAAGGTAGGCGGCCTTCGGTAAACCGAAGGCGCTGATATTCAGTAGCAGGATACCGAGGATGGCGACGCCACGGACGAAGTCCAGCGTGACATTTCTCTCCATGTACCCTGCTCCGTTTTAGTTGTGGTGACGTACGGCGCGCAGGAACTCCTGGCGAGTATTCTGGCTGGATTTAAACAGGCCGCCCAGCGATGTGGTGGTGGTGGCGCTGGTTGCATCGCGAATACCGCGCGCTTTTACGCAGTAGTGAACCGCATCGATGGAAACCGCGACGTTGCTGGTTCCCAGCAGGGTCTGCAGCGCGGTAAGGATCTGCTGCGTCAGTCGCTCCTGCACCTGCGGGCGCTGGGAGAAGAACTGCACGATACGGTTGATTTTAGACAGACCAATCACCGAATCTTTCGGGATATAGGCCACCGTCGCTTTACCATCAATCGTAACAAAGTGGTGTTCGCAGGTGCTGGTCAGGGTGATATCACGCACGGTGACCATTTCATCAACCTGCATCTTGTTTTCGATGACGGTGATTTTAGGGAACCGGGCGTAGTCCAGGCCGGAGAAAATCTCATCGACGTACATTTTGGCGATGCGATGCGGAGTCTCCATCAGGCTGTCATCACTTAGATCAAGGTTTAACAGCTGCATAATCTCGGTCATGTGTCCGGCGATCAGACGCTTGCGAGTTTCATTATCAATTTCTTGCACTGGCGGACGCAGCGGCGTCTCCAGCCCACGAGCGACCAGCGCTTCATGAACGAGTATGGCTTCTTTACTCAGTGATGACATTTTTATTCTCCTGCAGGTGTGGCGCTCTTTGCTCTTCTGAGGGCAAAGTTTGTATTCATTGTGCGTGAGGTGACGCACAGAATCCAGTAGCCGCATCGATAATTGTTGAAATTGGCGTCACCTTTCGTTCCACGCTGCCAGACCAGCGCACTACGATGCGTCACGCAACGCCCTGCTCACCTTGCCGCAACCAACTCAATCGCCGCCGATAGCGCGATTCCGGCGCTACGACAACGTCAGCATGTTGGTTAAAAGTTGCATTAATGATGCAATACGTTCCGAAAAGGAGGAAGTGAAAGTTACTCACCAGCGCATGAAATATCTGTATTATGGAAAATTACGCCTGAGACACTTAAGGAGCCCTGCATGGAACTGCTCGAAGAGCACCGCTGTTTTGAAGGTCGGCAGCAACGCTGGCGGCACGACTCCGCCACGCTGAACTGCGCAATGACCTTCAGCATCTTTCTCCCCCCCGAGACCGCAGACGCGCCGCCGCCGGTTGTCTACTGGCTCTCCGGCCTGACCTGCAACGATGAAAACTTCACCACCAAAGCGGGCGCTCAGCGCATCGCCGCCGAGCTCGGCATTGCGCTGGTGATGCCGGACACCAGTCCGCGCGGTGATAACGTTGCCGACGATAGCGCTTACGATCTGGGCAAAGGCGCGGGCTTTTATCTCAATGCCACCCAGGCGCCGTGGTCAGCACATTTCCGCATGTACGATTACCTTCGCGACGAGCTGCCGCAGCTGATTGCCCGCGAGTTTACGCTCAGCGATCGCTGCGCCATCAGCGGGCATTCCATGGGCGGCCACGGTGCGCTGGTGATGGCGCTGAAAAATCCGGGCCGCTTCGTCAGCGTATCCGCCTTTGCGCCTATCGTTAACCCGACCCAGGTTCCCTGGGGCAAAAAAGCCTTTACCGCCTATCTGGGAGCGAATGAAGCAGACTGGCAGGCCTGGGACAGCTGCGCGTTAATGCAGGCCAGCAGCGAGTCAGATGCGATCCCAACCCTGATTGACCAGGGCGATAACGATGCATTCCTCGCCGAACAGCTGCAGCCGGCGGTGCTGGCGGAAACCGCGCGTCAGAAAAGCTGGCCGTTAACGCTACGTATTCAGCCCGGGTACGATCACAGCTACTACTTTATCGCCTCATTTATTGAGGACCACCTGCGTTTCCATGCCCGGCACCTCTTCTCCTGATCCTTCAATGCGTCGTGAAGCCCCTTCCCGGCGCATTGACACGCAAAATGCCTCAGCATCCAATAGTCATAAAAACTAATAAATACAGAGAGATAGTGTATTTTCCGTCGTCGGGGGTATGATTTTTGGCGGCGCTTGAGGCTTTCGCCTCAGGGCAGGATTGAGTTTTACCGTTGTGCTGAGGCAGAAAGAAGAAAGCCCCGAAGGTAATGTAATCACCCACGAGGCTATCTGCATGCTTAGACAACATCAGGTTAGTCTCTTACCCGCCGAAAGGCAAGGAGAACAAACCATGAAGGTAACGCCCAACGTCCCGATCTGGTGTCTGCTCATCGTGTGTATACCCGTCATACTTCAAGTTGCATGTGCGTTGGCTTTCCTCGCTCACCCCAGTCACTTACTTAAGTAAGCTCCTGGGGACTCCCTGCGTCGCCGCCTTCCTGCAACTCGAATTATTTAGGGTATATTAGAAATAATTGCGGCAGTATTCGTGCCATTATTCGCCCCGGTAAGTAGCCACCTGAGCGCCTTTAACGAGGGCTGGCAGGGAAATCTGCCAGCCCTCTTTTATCGCCCGGTTAGAAGCGGTAATCGACGGCCATAAAGTAGCGGCGACCTTCTTCTGTATAGCTGTAGTCGTCGCGGCTCAGATCCTTATCGCCGACGTTAAGCACCCCGGAGCGCAGCTTGACGTTTTTGGTGACGTTCCAGGCCGCGCCGATATCAAACATGGTGTAGCCGCCGGGCGTTTTGCCCGTCGTGCTGACCGAACGCTGTTCGCCGGTATAGTTGGCGGTGACGTAGAAGGACCAGTCGTCCAGCGGTTTCCAGTCGAGTGTGCCGTTAGCCGTATGGAACGGCAGCGTCTGCAGCGGTTTATCGCCGCCGTTACTCAGGTCGCGACCATCGTTATAGGTGTAGTTCACCGTCAGCTTCCATTCATCGCCAAACGGTACTTTCAATTCCGTTTCTACCCCTTTGATTCGCGCCTTATTGACGTTGAAGTAGCGGAAGACCGGCACGCGTTTCCCGTTCACCGTTTTCCAGCCGACAAAGTTCGGATAGCCCGGCGCTTCGCTGGCGCTGGAGGTACGCAGAATATCGATCATATCGTCAACGTTGTTCTGGAAGGTGGTGACGCTTCCTTCCACGCCTTCAAGCCAGCCCTCTTCGCCGCGATAGTACAAACCCAGCTCGAAGCTTTCGCTGGTTTCCGGCTTCAGATCCGGGTTACCGATAATGCTGCACGAACCGCGGCAGGAGTTGGTGGTCCAGTCCGGGTTCAGCTGCAGCAGCGATGGCGCTTTAAATGCCGTCGCCCAGCCGCCCTTCACGGTCACGGTATCGGTAGCGTTATAGACCAGATAAGCACGCGGGCTCCAGTGATCGCCATAGGTCTGGTGATCGTCCATACGGATGCCGGTGGTTAAGGCCAGAGGTTCGATTATCCGCCATTCATCTTCCAGGAACAGCGCATACTGGCTGGCGGAAGTGGATTTACCGCCGCTGCTCAGGTTGACCGGATCCTTCAACTTATCGTGGCGCCATTCGCCGCCGAAGGTTAGCAGCTGGTTAATCATTCCCAGCGGCAGAACGTATTTGCCATCCACCGCGTTACTCTCAGAAGTGATGGTGCCGGCCTGTCCGGGATTTTTATTATCCACTTTCTCGCCGTAGAATTTCAGCTCGCTATTGCCGACATCCCAGCGACCGTTGTGGCTCAGGGAGTAGTTCTGCCGTTCAAGGCGGTTGCGGTCGAGAGAGTCGGAATCACGATCCTGGCGATCAAAACCGTAGCCTGCGGTAATGTCCTGATTGTCATTGGGCGTCCAGGCGAATTCGACATTGCCGTCGCGGCTGGTGAAGCCTTCAATACGCGGCGTTTCGCCAGCTGCGTTGCTGGAAGCCTGCTGATCGTCCTTGGCGCGCTTTGCCAGGCTGCCGTAGGCCTTCATTCCGAGCACACCGTCAATCAGCGGGCCGCTGGTAAAGAACTGACCATTGTACGTATCGCCGCGATCGCGGTGTTCCTGAATGGTGGTGTCCGCGCTGAGGGTGCCGGTCCACTGCTGGCCGACTTTTTTAGTGATGATATTCACTACGCCGCCGAGGGCGTCGGAACCATAGAGGGAAGACATCGGCCCGCGCACGACTTCGATACGCTCAATGGCATCAACCGGGATCCAGTTAAGGTCAAAATCATTGTGGCGGAAAACGGCGTTGCGCGAGTTAACGCGTTTGCCATCAACGAGGATCAGCGTATAGCCGCTGCTGAGGCCGCGAATACTCACCCCCTTGCGGTTATCCCCTTCGTTGGTGAGCTGCACGCCCGGCACTTCCCGCAGTACATCCTTCAGGTTTTGTACCGGTCTACGCTGCAGATCCTGTTGGGTGATAACGCTAATACTGGCGGGCGCATCTTTGACGCTCTGTTCAGTTGCCGCAGCGGTGACGACCAGCGTCTCTTCATTAACGTCGGCCAGCGCCGGAAACGCTAAGGATACGACGGACGCACATAATCCGGCCCGGACAAAAGGGTTTAGCCTGAACATTCCATATCTCCATGAGGTGTACAACAAAACAAACAAAAAAGGTGCTGCTCACAGGTACTGTCGGCATACCGCTCTAACGGCGGCGTGCGCGCAATTTTTTACAGTAGATGTGGCTGGTCGCCCCTTGTCAGTTTGAGTGTCTGCAAGATACGGGGATTGGCTTCATCCTGAATTTGGCGAAAATGATAAAGATAATGATTACAATTATCAATACAATTATGGAGATCTGTATCAATTTGTAAGAACTGGAGACATAAAAAAACCCTCTGGTTGAGAGGGTTTTATCTGACCGAGCAAGCTAACCTTAGCCTTTGAAGCGATCCGGGAACTTCATTTCACTGTAGCGCACAAAGCGCGTTCCTTTTGCCAGCTTGTAGCCAAACCAGATCACCAGGAACAGCGGAATGCCGATATAGGTTGCCGCAACGCCGCCCCAGTCGATGGTGTCTTTGAGGAACGCTTCGTAGTTCTGCCCCAGGGTAATGATCAGACACAGGACGAACGCGAAGATCGGCCCCAGCGGGAAGAAGCCTGAACGGTACGGCAGGTTATTCAGATCGTTCCCCTGCATAACGTAGCCGCGACGGAAGCGATAGTGGCTGATGGCAATCCCCAGCCAGGCAATAAAGCCAGTCATCCCCGAGGTGTTCAGCAGCCACAGGTAAACGGTCTGGTTACCGAACATTGAGCTCAGGAAGCACAGCGCAGCAATCACCGTGGTGGCATACAGCGCATTACGCGGCACGCCGCCTTTTGACAGCTTAGAGAAAATACGCGGCGCTTTGCCATCGCAGGCCAGGGTATAGAGCATGCGGGTGGACGCGTACATCCCGGAGTTACCCGCCGACAATACCGCAGTCAGAATAACCGCGTTCATAATCGCCGCCGCCGACAACAGCCCTGCGTGCTGGAATACCAGCGTAAACGGACTGACGGAAATATCTTTCACGTCGTTACGCAGCAGGCTCGGGTCGGTATAAGGAATAATCAGACTGATGATCAGGATGGCGAACACATAGAACAGCAGGATACGCCAGAACACCTGACGCACCGCGCGCGGGATGTTCTTCTCCGGGTTTTCCGATTCGCCGGCCGCGATGCCGATAAGCTCGGTTCCCTGAAATGAGAAGCCGACAATCATCGCCACGCCAATCATCGCCGCAAAGCCGCCCGCGAACGGCGCATCGTCGACAACCCAGTTGCTCCAGCCCGCAGGCTGTGCGCCTTTGAAGATGCCGAAGATCATCATCACGCCGACAATAATGAAGATAATGACGGTGGCGACTTTGATCAGCGAAAACCAGTATTCCGCCTCGCCAAAGCCTTTTACCGAAATCCAGTTCAGCAGGAACATGATCCCGAGGAACAGCGCGCTCCAGATCCAGCCGGGCGCGTCCGGGAACCAGTAGGTCATCACCAGCTGAGCGGCAACGAGGTCAACGGCGATGGTCACCGCCCAGTTGTACCAGTAGTTCCAGCCCAGCGCGAAGCCAAAACCTTCCTCGACGTAATTTTGCCCATAGGTAGCAAAAGAGCCGGAGACCGGCATAAACGCCGCCAGCTCGCCGAGGCTGGTCATCAGGAAATAAACCATCAGGCCGATGAGAATATAGGAGAGCAGCGCCCCGCCTGGGCCTGCCTGAGAAATCGTTGCGCCAGAGGCAACAAAAAGACCTGTACCTATGGAACCGCCAATAGCGATCATGGTCAAGTGGCGCGCCTTCAGTTCACGACGTAAACCGGGCGCTTCTGTGGTTTTAGTATCCGAAACCATGTGAAAATGCTATCCATCCAAAAAACGAGGCGAGATTGTAGCAGAGAGTCTGTGATCCATCCGATACAAATGCAAAGTTATAAGAGAGCTTCATGATCGACTGCCGATTATTAGTAAAGAACAAATCCGCCATTAGCACAAATAAATGCACAAACCAGAGGGATATCGGGCAAACTTCCGCGAAATTCCACGGAAGGAACCGACGATGAAACGCAAGAACAAGCGCAAACGCCGCACCATGTCGCTCGCTGAGGGAGTCTACGCAGCTTGCTTTTGCTTCATTCTTTTTATCATTGGCTTCTATCAAAGCATCAAGATTATTGAAGAGTGGTACTTCCGTCCGGATTATATTGTCGACAGCGCCGACTCGCTCTTCTCCGGCATCCTCTTTCTCGGTCTGGCACTGCTGATGGCGCTGATTGCCGCCTGCACCGCCAACGGTACGCCTGGCGAGCGCTACGCCACGCTCCTGTTTTTGTTCTTTATTGCGATGGGGCCGGTGTGGTCTGTCAGCCTTTATGTCCTGCAATACGTCACTATTGAGCACTATAAAAGCCCACAATTTGGCGTGTGTATCAGCAAAGGCGGCCATGGGACAACGTATATGTACGTCAGGAATAGCCGCTGGTGCCAGCATTTTGGCTACACCATTATCAGGCCATCGCCGGATGAGCGAGGGAGCAATTGATGCGCAAAGTGCAACCGCCGCCGCATGACTGGCCGGTCTGGGTCGGCGTTTCGCTGATTTGCCCTCTGCTTGCTTTGTGCTCTCTTTACCTGGCAGGCGACTATTTCACGCTACTCAGGCTGCCACGGGCGCCGGATTTCTGTTCGCAGAATATTTTAAAAGCAAACTTTGTCTGCCTGGGGCCTGCGCTGCTGATATTGAGCATAGAGGGAAATAAAAAACTCTTTTTCCCCCAGGCTGCGCCGCTACCTTTTGCAACCCCCATCGTCAGGTCTTGCCTTTACCTGACGCCGCTATTGCTGCTCACCGCAAATACGCTGATTCTGGTTTTACATTTCACCCTTTTTAGCCCTGACCGCTATATTCGCTGCTGGGAACCTTATCCATGGGGAACATGGTATTACGCGAAAACAGCGGATATTTGCGTTCAACACGGGCTGGCGCCGGTGCAAAACCTCGCGTATCAGGTTGCGATCTCGCAATAGCTCAGGAAACGCTGTAATGCCTTGGAAATATGCTTCTGGCGGTGATGAATACGCCACAGGGTGCGGGTTAAGCGCGGCAGTGGAATCTTCAGCGCCACCAGCGATCCCACTTCAAGCTGCTCCGCAACCACGCGTCGCGACAGGCAGCTAATGCCCAGACCATGGCGCACCGCGTGCTTGATGGCTTCCGAATTACCCAGTTCCATTCCAAGATGAAATGCCGGTAGATGCGATAATAATAAATAGTCGACAATTTCCCGGGTCCCGGAGCCGTGCTCGCGTAGAATCCACGGCGCCTCCGCCAGCCGTTGCAGCGTCACCTCCCCTTCCAGCAGCGGTGAATCCGGCGCGGCAAAGACCACCAGTTCATCTTCCAGCCAGGGTTCGGCGATAATATCCGCCGCGTGGCAGGGACCTTCAATCAACCCGATATCCACCCGCAGATCGGCCACCGCGTTGATCACGTCCTGGCTATTGCCCACGCTCAGCTCCAGCGGTAAATCCGGCAGGTCGCGTCGATAGCGCGCAATGATCTCCGGCAAGATATAGTTGCCGATGGTGCTGCTGGCGTAGACGCGAATCGCGCCGTTGTCGCCGCGAAACAGCTGCTCTATCTCCAGCGCCCGCTCCAGCAGCGCCAGCGCCCGCGGATAGAGCAGCCTGCCGTGTTCGTTGACCACCAGCCTTTTCCCGACGCGGTCAAACAGCTGCACTCCCAACTGCCCTTCAAGATCTGTCAGCGCGGCGCTGACCGCCGACTGCGACAGCGCCAGCATTTGCGAGGCCTGGGTCGTCGACCCGCTTTTCAGAACTTCAGCAAAAACTTCCAGCTGCCGTAGCGTGATATGCATGATTTTTCCTGCCTTTATAGACGACCCGGCATCCGCGGCTAAGGCTTATACACATCGTGCTCACACCGCGAAACCGCTCGTTTACCACTTATTACGATTAATTATAAATATATAATCAATTTTATATTTAAACCAGCGCGTCGTATGCTTTTCCCAGACAAAGGAGAAGGTTATGACAGCACTCACTTTACCGACTAAACATCGCCCATTGCGGCACTTTGCACCTGGACTGGCGCTGACCGCCCTGCTCACCGGCGCAGCGCTGTGGGCCGGTAGTTTTCCGGCAATCGCTGGCGCGGGCTTCAGCGCCCTTACGTTGGCCATTTTGTTCGGCATGGTCATCGGTAACACGGTTTACCCGAAAATCTGGCAGCCCTGCGACGGCGGCGTACTCTTTGCCAAACAGCACCTACTGCGCCTCGGCATCATTCTATACGGCTTTCGCCTGACGTTCGCTCAGATTGCCGACGTTGGCGTCAGCGGTATCGTGATTGATGTGCTGACGCTTTCCAGCACCTTTTTTATCGCCTGTTTTCTTGGGCAAAAGGTTTTCGGCCTCGATAAACATACCAGTTGGCTGATTGGCGCCGGTAGCAGCATTTGCGGCGCGGCAGCGGTCCTGGCGACGGAACCGGTCGTCAAAGCGGAAGCCAGCAAAGTGACGGTCGCCGTGGCCACGGTGGTGATTTTCGGTACCATTGCTATCTTCCTGTACCCGGCAGTTTATCCTTTCCTGGCGCACTGGTTTACGCCGGAGGCCTACGGCATCTATATGGGTTCGACGATGCATGAGGTTGCCCAGGTTGTCGCCGCCGGCCACGCCGTAAGTCCGGATGCGGAAAACGCGGCGGTGATTGCAAAAATGCTGCGCGTGATGATGCTGGCTCCGTTCCTGCTGTTCCTTGCCGCTCGCGTGAAGCAATTAGCCCCGGCAAACGGCGGCGAGAAAAGCAAAATCACCATTCCGTGGTTTGCGATCCTGTTTATTCTGGTGGCGGTATTTAACTCCTTCCACCTGCTGCCGAAAGCGGTAGTTGATATGCTGGTGACCCTGGATACCGTGCTGCTGGCGATGGCGATGGCTGCCCTCGGCCTGACCACCCACGTCAGCGCGCTGAAAAAAGCCGGCGCTAAACCGCTGCTGATGGCGCTGATGCTCTTTGTCTGGCTGATTGTCGGCGGCGGCGCGATTAACCTTGCTATCCACAGTCTGATGGCCTGAGCCTCCTCAATACTCAGGTTGTATTAAGGATGATGTAACTCTCCGGCTAAGCCGCTATCATTACCCTCCCCCCAGCGGCTTAACTGGAGTTTTTTTATGAAATACATTGGAGCGCACGTCAGCGCCTCCGGCGGCGTAGCCAATGCCGCCATTCGCGCAGCCGAAATCGGCGCGACCGCATTTGCCCTCTTCACCAAAAACCAGCGCCAGTGGCGCGCCGCGCCTTTGAGCGACGACACCATTGCTGAATTTAAAGCCGCCTGCGAGAAGCATCATTTCGGCCCGGGACAAATTCTGCCGCACGACAGCTATCTGATTAACCTCGGCCATCCGGTTGCGGACGCGCTGGAAAAATCCCGCGATGCCTTTATTGATGAACTCTCCCGCTGCCAGCAGCTCGGCCTGACGCTGCTCAATTTTCATCCGGGTAGTCATCTGCAGCAAATTCCAGAAGACGAATGCCTGGCGCGCATTGCCGAGTCCATTAACATCGCGCTGGCCAAAACCGAAGGCGTGACGGCGGTCATTGAAAACACCGCCGGCCAGGGCAGTAACCTGGGGTTTAAGTTTGAACATCTGGCAGCCATCATCGATGGCGTGGAAGATAAATCGCGCGTCGGCGTGTGCATTGATACCTGCCACGCCTTCGCCGCCGGCTACGACCTGCGTAGCGCCGAAGAGTGTGAAAAAACCTTCGCTGATTTTGAACGGATTGTCGGTTTTCAGTATCTGCGCGGTATGCATCTGAACGATGCGAAAAGCACGTTCGGCAGCCGCGTTGACCGCCACCACAGCCTGGGTGAAGGCAATATCGGCCACGATGCCTTCCGCTGGATAATGCAGGATAGCCGCTTTGACGGTATCCCGCTGATCCTGGAAACGATCAATCCTGATATCTGGGCGGAAGAGATCGCCTGGCTGCGGGCGCAGCAGACGGAAGAGGCCGTGGTCTGATATGAACGACAGGGAAAAGCAGATCCTCAAAATTTTGCGGCGCAATCCGCTGATTCAGCAGCATGAGATTGCCGATATTCTGCAGATTAGCCGCTCCCGCGTAGCCGCGCATATTATGGACCTCACGCGTAAGGGGGCCATCAAGGGCAAAGGCTACATCCTTACCGAGCAGGAGTATTGCGTCTCGCTGGGCGCGGTGAATATGGATATCCGCGGCATTGCCGATATTCATTATCCCCAACCGGTCTCCAACCCGGGCAATATCCAGTGCTCCGCCGGCGGAGTGGCGCGGAACATCGCGCATAATCTGGCGCTGCTGGGCCGCGATGTGCATCTGATTTCCGCCGTCGGCAGCGACTTTTACGGCGAAACGTTGCTTGAGCAGACCCGACAAGCCGGGGTTAACGTGCAAAGCTGTATCCGCCTGCACGGTCACAATACCGCCACCTATCTCTCCATCGCCAATCCGCAGGAAGAGACGGTGCTGGCGATTAACGATACGCATATCTTACAGTCGCTCACCCCGCAGCTGCTGAATCAATATCGGGATCTGCTGACCCATGCCGGCGTCATCCTGGTCGATTGTAATTTAACGGAGCCGTTGCTGGAGTGGGTATTTACGCTGGCCAACGCTATTCCGGTATTTGTTGATACCGTGTCGGAGTTTAAAGCGCACCGCATTCGCCCGTGGCTGGGAAAGATCCATACCCTCAAGCCGACGCTGCGCGAACTGCAGATCCTCTGGGGAGAACCCATTGAAAACGAGGCCGATCGCGATCGCGCGTTAGCCTGGCTGCATGAAAGGGGAACGCGGCGCGTGGTAATTTGCTCGGAAGACGATTCCGTTTTCTGTAGCGAAGCCGGCGGTGAACGTTTTCAGATGAAGCTACCGGGCCATACCACGATAGACAGCTTTGGCGCCGACGATGCGCTGATGGCCGGGCTGCTTTATAGCTATCTTGACGGCAGCGATTTCAAAGAGAGCGTCGCTTTCGCCATGGCCTGCACCGCCATTACCCGCGCCAGCGACAGCATCAACAACCCTTCTTTATCCGTTGATAACGCGCTCAATTTACTTCCCAGCCTATAGCATCGCGCACCGCAGGCGCGGTGCGCGCGCTGTTTTATGCCAGACCGATAAAGAACCCGGCAATGGTGGCGCTCATCAGGTTAGAGAGCGTGGCCGCCGCCAGAGCGCGCAGCCCAAGCTGAGCAATTTCCGGCGCGCGCTGCGGTGAAATAGCCGAAAATGCCCCGACAACCACACCTATTGAGCCAAAGTTGGCGAAACCGCACAGCGCAAACGAGATAATCGCAACGGTTTTCACGTCCAGGGTACCGCCGGTTTGCAGATAAGGCGAAAAGTTGAGGTAGGCGACGAATTCGTTTATCGCCAGCTTTTGGCCAATCAGGCTTCCCGCCAGCGTCGCATCGCTCCAGTCAACGCCCATAATCCACGCCAGAGGCGCGAGCAGGAAACCGAAAATACCCTCCAGCGTGGCGTGACCGTAGCCAAACCAGCCGCCAATGCCGCCGATAATACCGTTCAGCAACGCGATGATCGCCACAAACGCCATCACCACCGTTGCCACCCCGGCGGCAATTTTCAGCCCTGTCATCGCCCCGGATGCTGCCGCCTCGATAATGCTTTTCGGCGGCGTCTCGGTGAAGGAGAGATTATCGAAAGTGACCCGGGAGGCTTCGGTTGCCGGGCTCAGCATACGAGCAAATAGAATCCCGCCGGGAATAGCCATCAGTGAAGCAGCCAGCAGATAATCGATCGGTACGCCCATGCCGGCATAGCCGATCATCATCGACCCGGCGATCGACGCCATCCCGCTACAAATGGCGGTAAACAGCTCATTGCGGTTGAGACGGTCGATAAAGGGTTTGACGATCGCCGGGATCTCATTTTGGCCAAGAAAGATGGTGGTCACGGCGACAAAGGACTCAATCTTGCTGATATTCAGCGCTTTCTGGAAGATACCGCCGAGAATCCGGATCAGCAGCCCCATCACGCCGAGGTAGTAAAGCAGGCTTATCAGCGCGGTGACAAAAATGATGGCGGGCAGCACGCGGAAGGCGAAGATAAAACCCGCGCCGTCAAACAGCACATCCATTTTCGGACCGACAAGCGATCCAAAAATAAACGCGCTTCCGGCGTCGCTGTAGGACATGACTTTATGTACCCCGAGCGCCGCCTGTTCCACCAGCCACTTGCCCGGCGGGAAATAGAGCATCACTCCGCCAATCACGATCTGCAGCAGCAGCGCGGCCCCTACGGTTCTGATACTGATGCGTTTTTTATTTACTGACAGCGCAAAGGCGATGGCCAGCAATACCACCATCCCCAAAAGACTTCTCATGATGTCCATAATGATATCCTTACCTGGAGGAAAACCCGGCGTCAGGCCAGGCTTTCGGTATATTTGATATCGGGGCGGGCAACCGCAAACAGCCCGCTACTGTCGTCAGGCGATCTGCTGATACTCTTTGGCAATCTCGCAGGCCAGCACGGCATTATTGAAGACCAGCTGAATATTGGATTTCAGGCTATCTCCGCCGGTTAGCTCCGCTACGCGGGCCAGCAGGAACGGCGTACTCTCCTTACCCACCACACCCTGCTCTTCCGCTTCCTTCACCGCCTGATCGATGGCGGCGTTGATTTTCGCTTCCGGCATCGCAAACTGTTCCGGTATCGGGTTCGCCACCACCATCCCCCCGTTCAGGCCCGACTGCCATTTCACCGCCATCGCTTTAGCGATTTCTTTAGCGCTATTCAGGCGAATACTGACGTCAAACGGACTGGTTCGACAGAAAAATGCCGGGAGCGCCGAAGTTTGATAGCCAATAAGCGGAACGCCAAACGTTTCTAAATATTCGGTGGTTAATCCAAGGTCGAGAATAGATTTTGCGCCGGCACAAACTACGGTAACATTGGTATTGGCCAGCTCCTGTAAATCGGCGGAAATATCAAAAGTATGCTCTGCTCCGCGGTGCACACCGCCAATACCGCCGGTCGCGAAGACTTTTATCCCGGCCATGGCGGCAATAATCATGGTAGAAGCCACGGTGGTCGCGCCATTTAATCCTGCGGCGACAACAAAAGGTAAATCACGGCGACTGACTTTGGTAACGTTATGTCCTTCACGACCGAGCAATTCAATTTCTTCGCGGCTCAGGCCAACTTTCATAACGCCATGAATAATCGCAATTGTTGCCGGCACCGCTCCCTGACGGCGAATCGTTTCTTCGACTTCCAGCGCGGTCTGCGCATTTTCTGGAAACGGCATTCCGTGAGAAATAATAGTCGACTCCAGCGCGACTATGGGTTGGTTATTCTTTAATGCCTGCTGAACTTCCGCAGAAACCTGTAATAATTCAGAGGAAATATTTAATTCAGACATGTTCGTTCTCCACTACCTTTTTTACGTTGGCGTAAGATAATTCAGGGTTATTGGTGAATTCCGATGAGAGCGCCAGAGAAGAGCATCCCTGAGCAAACTTCACCGCTTGCGAAAATGAACAGCCGTCGAGCCAGCAGCAGGCCAAACCGGCCATCATGGCGTCACCGGCGCCGGTGACGTTGACTACCTGGGTTTTTAACGGCGCTGACCAGCCGCGCTCGCCGTCTTTCTCGCTGAAGTAAACCCCGTCCCCCCCCATGCTCAGCACCAGGCGCCGCAGGCCACGCTGGTGAAACCAGTCGGCAACGCGCGCGACGTCATCAGTGCCGGAAAGCGCAATTCCGCTCAGCGTTTCAGCTTCAATTCGGTTCGGTTTCAGAGTGTGGATACGCCCCAGATGCTGGCTGATTTTCACGCACTTCCAGGCAGAGACCGGGTCAACAAAAATGGGTGTCGGGCCGCTATTTTCCATCAACCAGGCCAGCGCCGATTCGCTGATATTACAGTCAACGACGATGACCGCAGCGCTGCGAATAAAATCCCGGTGCTGGCTTAAAAAGGCTGGCGTAATATGCTCGGTGATACTCATATCATTAATCGCCACCAGCATTTCACCGGTATTATCGAGCAGCGATAAATAGCTCGATGTCCCCTCGCCGTGGACGATCTGACATTTATCGACATGAACGCCGGACTGAGCCGTTTGTTTTAATAGGGAGTGGCCATAGAAATCATCTCCGACAACCGACAGTAGCCAGGATGGTTTATTCAATAAAGCAATATTCTGCGCAATATTCCGCCCCACTCCACCGGGAGTGTATTTTATTTTTCCGGGGTTAGAATCAGCATAGTTCAGCGATACATGGGAATAACCAGCAACATCCATATTTGCCGATCCAATAATTACAACGTAATCATTTTCAGGCATAAAAATACCCTCCAGCATACAAAAACGCTTTGGCAGTGGAATGTTTGAATATCAGTAAATAATCATACGCCCATTCTGAACCCCCTCATTAAACACATGTTTTAATTTGAACATATGTTTATGTTAAGCAGATTGGTTTTAAAGTAAAGGGGTCCGCCAGAGGGATTTCATATGAACATGAAGAGAATCACAAAATTTGGCTAGTATGGTTTTTAAACAGCTTAAAAATGCGAAGGAGAGCACATATGGCGGGTTAAGCAGAGGGCGGATACGGCATAAAAAAAGGGCAGAGAAGACTCTGCCCTTTTGCGTGTAACACCGTCGATCAGGCGACTTTTTCTTCCACCTGAACTTCAGGACGTTTCAGCACCGCGTAGGAAAGGCCTGCGACCAGCGTACCGACCACAATCGCCATCAGATATCCGAGCACCGGGGTAATCGCGCCAGGGATCAGCAGGACGAACAGACCGCCGTGCGGCGCCATCAGTTTCGCGCCAACCCACATGGACATCGCACCGGTCACCGCGCCGCCAACGATACAGCAAGGCAGGACGCGCATCGGATCGCGAGCGGCAAAAGGAATTGCTCCTTCGGTGATAAAGCACAGGCCGAGAACCAGTGCGGCTTTACCGCCTTCCTGCTGCGCTTTGTCAAACTTTTTACGCGCAATCAGCGTCGCCAGGCCCAGCGCCAGCGGTGGAACCATACCTGCCGCCATAATGGCCGCCATCGGGGCATAGGTTTGGGTACTCAGAAGACCAACACCAAAGGCGTAAGCTGCTTTATTCACCGGGCCGCCCATGTCGGTACACATCATACCGCCGAGAATTGCACCGAGCAGAACCGCGTTCGCCGTCCCCATAGTTTGTAGCCAGTGGGTCAGGCCTTCGAGAATTCCGGCAACGGGTTTACCAATCAGGTAAATCATTGCCAGACCCACGATCAGGCTGGAAACCAGCGGAATGATGAGGATCGGTTTCAGCGCTTCCATACTTTGCGGCAGTTTCAGCCTGGTACTGATCGCTTTCGCCACGTAACCGGCAAGGAAGCCGGCGATAATACCGCCGATAAAGCCAGATCCGGTGCTAACCGCCAGCATACCGCCGATAAGACCTGGCGTCAGGCCAGGGCGGTCAGCGATGGAGAAGGCAATAAAGCCCGCCAGTACCGGTACCATCAGCGCGAAGGCTGATCCCCCGCCAATTTGCATCAGCGCGGCGGCCAGAGTGTCTTTTACTTCAAAGGCTTTGATACCAAAAGCGAAGGAGAGCGCGATACACAGGCCGCCCGCTACCACCATCGGCAGCATATACGATACGCCAGTCAGCAGATGACGATAGGCGCCCGCGGACTCTTTTTTGCCTTCTGCCGCGGCCTGGGATTTACCCGCAGGCTGATATGGTTTCGCTTCAACAACGGCTTTATCCAGCTCCTGAGCGGTTTTCTTCAGCGCCAGACCGGTAGTGGTGCGATACATCGGCTTGCCGGCAAATTTCGCCAGATCCACTTCGATATCAGCCGCGACAACCACCAGATCCGCCTGCTCAACCTCTTCAGGAGTGATGGCATTACCCGCACCCACGGAGCCGCGAGTTTCAACTTTCACCCACCAGCCGCGTTTTTTGGCTTCGGTTTCAATCGCTTCCGCCGCCATAAAGGTGTGCGCGACGCCGGTCGGGCAGGCAGTGACCGCCACAATGCGTTTCGGACCATGAGTTGCCGCCGGTAAAGCTGTAGCAGCCGGAGCGGCATATGGCGTGGCATGGTTCCTGGCTTCCCCGAGGAATAGTTCCGGGTGAGCAACGGCGCGATTAATATCGCCGAGATAAACCTTTTTGCCGTTCAGCGCGCTGTCAGCTGGCAGCGTCGCGCCCAGCACAATCGCCAGCTCAGCGTCGTTTGGGTTATCAATCAGTTCAAGTTGCGCTTTTTGCGCCGCGGTGCTTAACAGGGTCTTCGCCATATAGGCACGGGCCTGTCCGAGCCCGGCATCAATAATCAGCAGCGTTTTCATTATGCCTCTCCTGCTGTTAATTAAAGGGTTGTAAGTCGACGCGCGCCATCATTGCGGCCAACTGGGTACGATCGGTAATACCGACATTGCTCTGACTCACCGCCAGCGCGGCGACGGCCGTTGCCAGGCGCAGCGTATGCTCGCTGGACTCACGCATCAGCAGTCCGTAAATCAGGCCGCCAACCATTGAATCGCCCGCGCCAACGGTGCTAACCACTTCCACTGAAGGCGGCTTGGCAATCCACTCGCCGGAGGCGTTAACCCACAGGGCGCCTTCTTCGCCAAGGGAGATCACCACGTGGGCAATCCCCTGCTCGCGCAGCGCATGAGCGGCCTCAATCACATCCTTCATTTCAGGTAACTTGCGACCCGCCCAGATTTCCAGCTCACGACGGTTAGGTTTAACCAGCCACGGCGCCGCTTTAAGACCGGCAACCAGCGCTTCGCGGCTGCTGTCAAAAATGATGCACGGGCACTGGCTGCGCAAGCGGGTCATCCAGTCGGTGAACGCTTCCGGACTTACGCCGGAAGGTAAGCTGCCGCTCACGCAGACCATATCGAACTGGCCCAGCCAGCTCAGGGAGTCGTTAACAAAACGCTCCCAGTCACCCGGCGTGACTTCAAAGCCGGAGAAGTTGAAGTCGGTCACTTCGCCATCTTTTTCAGTCAGCTTGACGTTAATACGGGTACGGCCCTGAACGACCTGAAAACGGTTAGCGATGCCCAGCTCACTGAACAGTTGCTGAAAGCCATCCTGATTATCTTTACCGAGAAAACCGCCCACGGTGACGTCGATACCGAGATCTTTCAGCACTTTTGCAACGTTGATCCCCTTCCCTGCGGCGTGCAAGCCGGTCGTGCGAACAAGGTTAACCTCACCGCGTTCAATTTCCGGGGTAAAACCCACCAGGTCATAGGCCGGGTTTAAAGTAATCGTTGCGACACGTCTGCTCATTTATGCGCCCTCCCCAAGGCCTGCGGCGATCGCTTCGCCAATCGCATCCAGCGCCTGCTGCGCATCTTCACCCTGCGCGGTGAAGCGCAAGCGGTGACCTTTTTTCACGCCCAGGGCCACGACTTTCATCAGGCTGCGGCCGTTTGCCGGCTTGCCCGAACCATCGAGGTTAGTGACCGTAATGTCGCTGGAAAATTGTTTAATGGTATTCACCAGCATCGTGCCGGGACGCGCGTGCAGCCCGTGCTCGTTGCGGATAACGTATTCAGCGCTGAGAACATCTTCAGCAATCGCATCGTCGCTGGTCAGCAGCGCCAGCAGCGTTGCGCCATCGGACTTCAGCAAACGGTCAGCTTTTTTGTCCAGCAGCAAATTGCTCAGGCGATTAAGGACCGCCGTCGGCTGGTCATCGGCCATCGCCACGGTGATCAGCAGGGAAACCGGCTGCTCATCGCGAATAAAGGCGTTGGCCGCGCGGCTCACCGCAATGGCGCTACGCAGGTTGCCTTCCGGACTGTCGTTCAGCCAGATGCCCTGGCCGAGGTTCAGCGGGTTGTCATTAATCGCATGGCTAACAAAGGAAGCATCGACGGCGCCCGCTTCTTTCAGCCGCGCGGCGTTGAGCGCCTGCAGGGTCAGCAGATCGCTGGCGGCCACGTCCAGGGTCAGCGTTTCGTTATCCAGCTTCAGCGCTTCGCTCTGCTTTTCACCCATCAGCAGGGCGCGCAGCTCTTCAGCGGTGGTGGCGGACTTTAGCTGTTCAGCAACCGAGTCGTCACTCAGCACATGGGTCAGCTGACGCAGCAGCCCAAGGTGTTCATCCGAACTGGCGGCGATACCGATAGCGACGTAGGCGGTCTGCCCTTCGCCCCAGGTCACGCCCTGCGGGAACTGATAAACCTGAACGCCGGTTTTCAGCACCTGATCGCGCGTGTCGGTGGTGCCGTGCGGAATCGCAATACCGTTGCCAAGGAAAGTGGAGGTTTGCTGCTCGCGAGCCAGCATCCCGTTGATGTACCCTTCAGCCACATTGCCCGCGCTAACCAGCGCGGAGGCAACCTGACGAATAGCCTCTTCTTTATTACCGGCCTGCTGACCGGGATGAATATCCTGCACAGATAACTGGAACATGGTTCTCCTCTCCTGCTGAATTGAATCGTTTCAGCTACTTTGAGAAAAAATGCGTCACCTGACTGCCGGAGAATCTCCCGATGACGCTGAAACGTTTCAAGAAGTCTGTACCTTTATTAGTCAGCGCGCAAGAAAAGTTACTCTCCCGATAACAGAAGTTAGAGATACAGCACACTTTTGCTGACGAGGTGATGACAAACCCGCCAGAACTTCAGCATTTTGCTGAAGCAAAATTTTGAAACGTCTTTTTGATTTATTCGTGCCCTGGTACTGTTCATTATCTGACTGACGGCGTAAACTCCGCGACTCCTGAAACCGATGAAAGCCGACATGCAAAACAGTAGCGCCGCCCTGCCACGACGCGGGTTCGATTTAACCTCTTCCGCCTTCCTGATCGTCGCCTTCCTGACGGGCATTGCCGGGGCGCTACAAACGCCTACCCTGAGCCTGTTCCTGACTGACGAAGTTCACGTACGACCGGCGATGGTCGGCTTCTTTTTTACCGGCAGCGCGGTGATCGGCATTCTGGTGAGCCAGTTTCTCGCCGGGCGCTCAGATCGCAAAGGCGACCGCAAGCAGCTGATCGTCTTCTGCTGCCTGATGGGCGTGCTGGCCTGCGTGCTCTTCGCGTGGAATCGTAACTACTTTATTTTGCTCTTCGTCGGCGTTTTCCTCAGCAGCTTTGGTTCCACCGCGAACCCGCAGATGTTTGCCCTCGCCCGCGAACATGCGGACAAAACGGGCCGCGAGGCGGTCATGTTCAGCTCGATCCTGCGCGCTCAGGTTTCGCTGGCATGGGTCATCGGCCCGCCGCTGGCCTACGCGCTGGCGATGGGTTTCGGCTTTACGGTGATGTACCTCAGCGCGGCGATTGCCTTCGTGGTCTGCGGCGCGATAGTCTGGTTTTTTCTCCCCAGCATGCGCAAAGAGCCGAAGGTGGTGACGGGACATCTTGAAGCGCCGCGCACCAACCGCCGCGACGCGCTGCTGCTGTTTATCATCTGTACGCTGATGTGGGGAATTAACAGCCTGTACATCATTAACATGCCGCTGTTCATTATTAATGAGCTGCATTTACCTGAAAAACTGGCGGGATTAATGATGGGCACCGCCGCCGGGCTGGAAATCCCGACCATGCTGATTGCGGGTTACTACGCCAAACGTTTCGGTAAGCGTTTCCTGATGCAGATCTCTGCGGTTGCCGGGGTGCTGTTCTATGTCGGCATGCTAACCGTACACACCCCGGCACTACTGCTGGCCCTGCAGGTGCTGAATGCTATTTTTATCGGCATTCTGGCCGGGATCGGTATGCTCTATTTTCAGGACCTGATGCCAGGCCAGGCCGGTGCGGCCACGACCCTTTATACCAATACTATCCGCGTTGGCTGGATTATTGCCGGTTCGCTGGCGGGGGTCGTTGCGGAAGTCTGGAGCTATCACGCCGTATTCTGGATTGCGCTGGTGATGGGCCTCGCCACTCAGGCCTGTCTGTGGCGCATTAAAGACGTATAAAGGGTGTCCGTGCGGGCTTCCGACGTCACGAAGTGCTCAGCTCAAGATGAAGAAGCCAGATCATGGCTTCTTCGCGATTTGTGGCGCACATCTCCGCTTCCGGCTTCAGGCTGGCGCACACTTTGGGCCTCAACGGCGAGCCAAAAATCGCGCACAGGTTATTGTCCGAAAGCTGTATACAGCGGGTATTTGCCGGTTTGCCCTGCGGCATACCCGGGATAGGGCTGGAGATAGAAGGAGCGATACAGCAAGCTCCGCATTCAGGGCGGCATTCCATAATCGACTCTTCCGATAGGCTTTTGCGGCCCAGCCTAAACGTTTTACCCGAAGATAGCAAAACACACGAATTCCGCTTGCCTGAAAGGCCCGGCGCGAGTAGTTTTACGCGATATTTTCGACCCTTTAAGTGACAGGATTACTGCAATGCCAAGAGCGAATGAAATTAAGAAAGGTATGGTGCTGAATTACAACGGCAAACTGCTGATTGTTAAAAATATTGATATTCAGTCACCGAGCGCCCGCGGCGCAGCGACGCTGTACAAAATGCGTTTCTCCGATGTGCGCACCGGCCTGAAAGTGGAAGAGCGCTTCAAAGGCGACGACATTGTCGATACCGTTACCCTGACCCGCCGCTTCGTTGACTTCTCCTATATCGATGGCAATGAATATGTCTTTATGGATAAAGAAGATTACACCCCGTATATCTTCACCAAAGAGCAAATCGAAGAAGAGCTGCTGTTTATGCCGGAAGGCGGCATGCCTGACATGCAGGTTCTGACCTGGGACGGCCAACTGCTGGCGCTGGAACTGCCGCAGACCGTGGATCTGGAAATTATTGAGACGGCGCCGGGCATCAAAGGCGCATCCGCCAGCGCCCGCAACAAACCGGCTACCCTCAGCACCGGCCTGGTCGTTCAGGTGCCGGAATACCTCAGCGCGGGCGAGCGCATTCGTATTCATATCGAAGAGAGCCGCTACATGGGCCGCGCGGACTAAATCCAGCCTTTAAAGTCAGTGCAAAATGCAAAAGACAGTCAATGGCTGTCTTTTTGCTTCTTAATGCGCGCCATACGGCTGTTGGCCCTTCATCATCGCCAGGCTATCCCCTACAAAGCCACCCAAAGTTGTCATACCAATAGCGGCGAAATTATCGCTAATTTCCCGCCCCTGTTAGCAGGATCTTCGCTAAACAGTGCTCGATTGCTTGATCAAGCTCACACTAAGCGGATAAACAAGGCTCACCAATTTAATTTGCTGTCATATAACTTTACACTAGAGATGTTAATTATCGGTTAATCAGGTGTATTAAGAATGACTACCATTGCGACGGCCACGCTGCCGGAAGGCGTACAGCTCCCTCATTATGACCGCAGCCAGCTGCGCTCGCGTATTGTGCATTTCGGCTTTGGCGCTTTTCATCGCGCGCATCAGGCGCTACTCACCGATCGGGTGCTTAACGCCAGCGGCGGAGACTGGGGGATTTGTGAGATTAGCCTGTTCAGCGGCGATCGGCTGATGAGCCAGCTTCGCCAGCAAAACCACCTGTTTACCGTGCTGGAAAAAGGTGCTGAGGGCAGCCAGCCAATTGTTGTCGGCGCCGTGCATGAATGTCTGAACGCTAAACTCGATTCGCTCGCCGCTATTATTGAGAAATTTTGTGAACCGCAGGTGGCGATTGTCTCTCTGACCATTACCGAAAAAGGCTACTGCATCGACCCCGCCAGCGGCCTGCTGGATATGACGCAGCCGCGTATTATTCACGATCTGCAAAACCCGACTTTGCCGCAATCGGTTCCTGGAATACTGGTTGAAGCGCTGGCGCGCCGCCGTCAGCGAGGGCTGTCACCCTTTACCGTGCTCTCCTGCGACAATATCCCTGATAATGGACATGTAGTGAAAAACGCCGTGCTGGGCATGGCTGAAAAACGCGATCCGCAGCTGGCACAGTGGATTGCTGAGCACGTCAGCTTCCCCGGCACCATGGTTGATCGCATCGTACCAGCCGCCACCGAGGAGTCGCTGGCGGAAATTCGCGCCGCGTTGGGCGTAGAAGATCCCTGCGCCATCAGCTGCGAACCCTTTATTCAGTGGGTTATTGAAGATAACTTCGTGGCCGGTCGCCCGGACTGGGAAACGGCGGGCGTTCAGATGACCGACGACGTTTTACCGTGGGAGCAGATGAAGCTGCGGATGCTCAACGGTAGCCACTCGTTCCTCGCCTGGCTTGGCTACCTGGCGGGCCATGCGCATATTAGCGACTGCATGCAGGATCCGATTTTTCACAGCGCCGCATACCGGCTGATGGTTGATGAACAGGCGCCGACGCTATCCATTCAGGGCGTTGATCTGTCGGCATACGCTGACAGCCTGATCGAACGCTTCAGCAACCCGGCGCTGAAGCACCGCACCTGGCAAATCGCCATGGACGGTAGCCAGAAGCTGCCGCAACGTATGCTTGACGGGATTCGCGTCCATCTTGCGCAAGAGAGCCGCTGGCCGCTACTGGCGCTGGGCGTCGCTGGCTGGATGCGCTATGTTAGCGGCGTGGATGACGCCGGAGCCGTCATTGATATTCGCGATCCGCTGGCCGATAAAATACACCACCTCGTTGCCACCAGCGATGAGCGACAACGCGTAGCGGCGCTGCTTACGCTTGAGGAGATCTTCGGCCGCGACCTGCCGCAGAATCCGCAGTTCGTCGCTGATGTCACCGCCGCGTGGCATCAGCTCGCCGCTTTTGGCGCGCGCCAGGCCGTCGCCGCCGCGCTGAATGATTAACAATTTCTGCCTTTAAGCGGACGGAGCGCCTTTCTGTCCGCGTTAACGCTTCTCTTTTCCCCTTTTTTTCGTCAGGATAGCCTCAACTGTTACAACATTACATTTATCCTGGAGAAAAAGTGACCAAAACCAACTTGATCACGGGGTTTCTCGGCAGCGGTAAGACCACTTCCATTCTGCACCTGCTGGCCAATAAGCCCGCAAATGAAAAATGGGCCGTACTGGTCAACGAGTTTGGCGAAGTGGGCATTGACGGCGCGCTGCTGGCGGAAAGCGGCGCGCTGCTGAAAGAGATCCCCGGCGGCTGCATGTGCTGCGTTAACGGCCTGCCGATGCAGGTTGGGCTCAACACCCTGCTGCGCCAGGGCAAACCTGACCGTCTGCTGATAGAACCCACCGGACTAGGCCATCCTAAACAGATCCTCGATATGCTGACCGCGCCGGTCTACGCGCCGTGGATCGATCTGCGCGCCACCCTGTGCATATTGGATCCGCGTCAGCTGCTGGACGAAAAAGTCGTGAGCAACGAAAACTTTCGCGACCAGCTGGCTGCCGCTGACGTTATTGTCAGCAATAAAGCCGACCGCTCGACGGAGGAGAGCCAGCGCGCTTTTGTCGCCTGGCGTGAGGCGTACGCAGGTGAGCGTCGCTGCGTCAGCGCTAGCCAAGGTAATATCGACCCGGCGCTGCTTGATTTGCCGCGCCGCAATCTGGCGCCGCTACCCGCAGGGGTCGGGCATGCGCACGACCACGGGCAGAAAAAAGGCCTTGCCGCGCTTAGCCTTCCCGCGCACCAGCGCTGGCGTCGTAGCCTCAATAGCGCTCAGGGCTATCACGCCTGCGGCTGGATTTTTGACGCTGAAACCGTCTTCGATACCGTCGCTCTGCTTGAATGGGCGCGCCTGGCGCCGGTTGGACGAGTTAAAGGCGTCATGCGTATTGCCGAAGGGCTGGTTCGTATCAATCGCCAGCAGCTCGATCTGCATATTGAGACGCAAAACGTTGCCCCGCCCGATAGCCGTATTGAGCTGATAGCCGATACAGAAACGGACTGGAATGCTCTTCAGGCCTCTTTGTTGAAGATTCGTTTAACTTAGGGCGGCTATGGTTGCCGTCGTTTTACACAACACGCGATAGTTATGATTAAAAATCGAATTCCCCTCATCCTGCTGTTAAACGCGGCAGGTATAGCGCTTTTCTGTTCATGGTATCTTCCGGTTAACCATGGTTTCTGGGCTCCGCTGGACGCGGCGATTTTCTATTTCTTTAACCACCTGGTCGGCGTCAACACCGCTTACACCTGGCTGTTGGCGGTTATCAACAACCGCGCGTTTGACGCCTGTTCGCTGCTGGCGATGGGCAGCCTGATGCTGAGCTTCTGGTTTAAAGAACAGAGCGCCGGACGCCGCCGGGTGATTATCATCGGCCTGGTGATGCTGCTGGCTGCCGTCATTATCAATCAGCTGGCCCAGCACCTGATGCCGGTGAAGCGAGCCAGCCCTTCGCTCTCGTTCACCGATATCACTAAAGTCAGCGATGTCATCTCCTTTCCGACTAAAGATGCGTCTAAAGACAGCTTCCCGGGCGATCACGGCATGATGCTGCTGATTTTTGCCTCTTTCATGTGGCGCTATTTTGGCCGTCGCGCCTTCGCTATTGCGCTGGTTATCTTTGTGGTGTTCGCTTTCCCGCGGGTGATGATCGGCGCGCACTGGTTTACCGATATTGCCGTCGGATCATTAACGGCCGTGCTCATTGGCGCTCCCTGGGTGTTGATGACCCCACTGAGCGATAAAGTGATTACTTTATTTGAACGTTACCTCCCCGGCGGAAGAACGAAAATTTAAAGTGATCTTTACAATTAATTAATATCATTCATAAGGGATCGTTCTGGGTCCCTTTTTTTATCATCTCACTCTTTCTCACCCGCTATCATCTTGCTGTCACATTAATCCTGTTAAAAATGAGTAAATTGCATATTTTTTACCCATCCCTGCCGCTATTTTGGCCTTTGCCGATGATTCACTTTTTGTCGCAAAAATACTTATAAGAAAATGCGCAAAACCGCTCGCCATCCCCCGTTCGATCGGGTAACCTCAATCTCGTTTTGCCTCTCCAGCAACATCAATTCAGATAATGAATAAATTTGTGCGTCAGGCCACAATTTTATGCTTACGGAATTGTCTCATTGCGACCAGGTAATTAGGCTCTAACACGTTTGGCATTTTTTATAACGACATTGTCGTTAAGGACAACAAGGGATAACACACAGCATGGTCAAATCTCAGCCGATTTTGAGATATATCTTGCGGGTCGCCCCCGCGATTGCAGTTGCGGTTCTGCTTTCCGCGTGTAGTTCAAATAGTACCGCCAGAAATATGCATTCTGAGACGCTTGCTGTGGGTAGTGGCGATTTATCATCACTGCAAGCCTCTCAGGATGAATTTGAAACCATGGTCCGCAACCTGGACGTTAAGTCCCGTTTGATGGATCAATATGCCAGCTGGAAGGGCGTGCGTTACCGCCTCGGCGGCAGTACTCGCAAAGGCATTGATTGTTCCGCCTTTGTGCAGCGTACTTTCCGTGAACAGTTTGGCCTGGAGCTGCCGCGTTCGACTTCTGAGCAGCAGGATTCCGGAAAATCCATCAGCCGTTCACAGCTGCGTACCGGTGATTTAGTACTGTTCCGTGCGGGTTCAACGGGCCGTCATGTAGGCATCTACATCGGCAACAACCAGTTTGTTCATGCTTCCACCAGCAGCGGTGTGACGATTTCCAGCATGGATGAGCCGTACTGGAAAAAGCGCTATAACGAAGCGCGACGCGTTCTGAGCCGCTCGTAATCTCTTCTGCCGTTGGTTATTCCCTTGGCCAACGGAAGAAATAAAACACTGCTGAAGCAGTGTTTTTTTTTTACTCGCCAGCCAATAAACTTCGTAAAATAGGCTATCTCTTGAAGCGACGACAGAAAAAGCATGTTTCTGTTAGCGCATTGCGCGAATCAACCACACGGACTGCCTGGAGCCTATGCCTACCCGTCACCTCTCTCCCCGGCGAAAAATCTGGCTAACCAGCATATGCGTTGGCATAGCCGTCGCCCTGCTGGCCGGTAGCATCCAGTTTATGGTGATCTATCACAACCGCGCGGAGCGTTTCGACGTTATCATCAACAATGTTCATGCTTATCTGACGGGCTATTTTCACGATTTAGACCAGACGATTGCGGGACTACAGCCGCTGGTGAGTCAGCCCTGCGAAAATATCGATTCCGGATTAACCGCCCATGCGGCATTCAGCCCAAACGTACGCGCTTTCCTGCTGGTTAAAAATGGTATTGCGTTTTGCTCCTCCGCCACCGGTGCAATGAACACACCTTTTAACCAGCTCATTCCACAGCTGGATATCACTCAAGCGGTGGATATGGCGATCCTTCCCGGTACGCCCATGATGCCGAAAAGCGCGGCGCTGGCGATGTGGGTTCGTAGCCCGCACGGCGGTAAAGACGGCGTTTTTGTCTCGATCAATGCGAATCTGACACCCTATATACTCTACTCCTCACGGCAGAATGATTTCAGCGGCCTGGCGCTGTCCATTAAGCACACCGCGATCTCGACCTTCAGCAACAAGCTTATCGACCCGCAGACCCTGCTCTCGCCGCCTATTCGCCAGACGCAGATTGAGGGTTTACCGTTGAAAATCTATCTCTATGCTAACAGCTGGCTGGCGGAGAATACGCAGTTTGCCCTTTTGCTGGGGGTGGTTTGCGGGCTGCTGGCCGGACTGTTAAGCTATTACATTCTCACGATAAAATCAGACCCGCGAAAGGAGCTGCTGCTGGCGATCAAAAACGATCAGTTTTACCTGGTCTATCAGCCGGTGGTGAAATCAGAAACGTTGCAGATCAGCGGCGTTGAGGTACTGATGCGCTGGAAACATCCGGTGGCCGGAGAGATCCCCCCTGACGTCTTTATTAATCTTGCGGAAACCCAGCAGATCATCATTCCGCTTACTCGCCACCTCTTAAAACTGATTGCGCACGATGCGCCTGTTTTGCAGACGCTCCTGCCCGCAGGGATCAAGCTTGGGATCAATATTTCCCCCCTTCATCTGCACGCAGAGAGCTTTCAGCAGGACCTTAAGCACTTCGCCGCCGCCATGCCAGCCGACCACTTTAAGCTGGTACTGGAGATCACCGAGCGCGCGATGATCGATAAAAATCGTTCATTAGAGAACTTCGACTGGCTGCACGAGCAGGGTTTTGAAATCGCGATTGATGATTTTGGTACCGGCCATAGCGCGCTCATCTATCTGGAGCGCTTTAGCTTTGATTACCTGAAGATTGATCGCGGCTTCGTACAGGCTATCGGGACGGAGACCGTGACCTCGCCGGTGCTCGATGCCGTCATCACTCTAAGCCGCCGCCTGAAGCTCGCTACCGTTGCCGAAGGCGTGGAAACGCAGGAACAGGCGGAATGGCTGCGCGATCATGGCGTAAACTTTTTGCAGGGCTACTGGTTAAGTCGCCCGCTGACGCTGGAAGCGCTGATCGCCGCCCACGCGCAGCCGGCGAAATATTTCCCAACCCGCTAAGTGTCCTTTATTATTTGCTATCAGAGGTCAGGCCACTTCAGGCCTGTCATTGGAGGACGATACCCTGGTTATGTTTGCCCGCATCAGCCTGATACTGCTGACCTTATTTAGCCTGCACAGCCGGGCGCAAACTATTCTGACGAGCGATACGTTCGCGATTATCGGCCAGCCGAAGTACGCCGCGGGTTTTGACCACTACGATTATGTGAATCCCGCCGCGCCTAAAGGCGGCGCGATTACCCTTGCGGCTATCGGTACCTTTGATAATTTCAACCGCTACGCCCTGCGCGGTAATCCGGGTATTCGAACCGAAGCGCTATACGATACGCTGTTCACCACCTCTGACGATGAGCCCGGCAGTTACTACCCGCTGATTGCCGAGCATACGCGCTATGCCGATGATTTTTCGTGGATGGAGATTACGCTCAATCCGCACGCCCGCTATCACGACGGCAGTCCCATCACCGCCAGCGATGTCGCTTTTACCTTCCAGAAGTTTATGACCGAAGGGGTGCCGCAGTTTCGTCTCTATTATAAAGGCACTACCGTTAAAGCTATCGCCCCGCTAACCGTTCGCATTGAGTTAGCCAAACCAGGCAAAGAGAACATGCTTAGCCTGATGACGCTACCGGTGATGCCGGAAAAATTCTGGAAAAAGCATAAACTCAGCGACCCGCTCTCCGCTCCACCGCTGGCCAGCGGCCCCTACCGCATTACCGCCTGGCGCATGGGCCAGTACATCACCTATTCCCGCGTGAAGGACTACTGGGCCGCTGATTTACCGGTCAACCGCGGGCGCTGGAATTTCGATACGCTACGCTACGATTATTACCTTGATGACAATGTCGCCTTCGAAGCCTTTAAGGCCGGCGCCGTCGATCGTCGGGAAGAGAACGTCGCCAAAAACTGGGCGACCCGCTACGTCGGGCGCAACTTTAGCCACGGCTATATTGTTAAAGACGAATACACCAATACCTCGGCGCAAAATACCCAGTGGTTGGCCTTTAACATTCAGCGCCCGATATTTGCCGATCGCCGGATTCGCGAGGCCATCACCCTCGCCTTTGATTTTGAATGGATGAATAAGGCGCTGTTCTATCACTCCTACAGCCGCGCCAACAGCTTCTTTCAGAATACCGAATACGCGGCGCGCGATTATCCTGATGCCGACGAGCTCGCCCTGCTGACGCCGCTGAAAAAAGAGATCCCGGCCGAAGTCTTCACGCAGATTTACCGGCCGCCGGTTTCCAGCGGCGATGGTTTTGCGCGGGAGAATTTACTCAAAGCGGATGCCATCCTCAACCAGGCGGGATGGATAGTGAAAAACCAGCGGCGGGTAAACGCGCAGAGCGGCAAACCGTTACGCTTTGAGCTGCTGCTCCCTTCCGGCAGCAGCGATCGCTGGGTACTGCCCTTTCAGCACAATCTTCAGCGGCTCGGCATCGTTATGGACATTCGCCAGGTCGATAACTCCCAGTACAGTAACCGCAAGCGCAGCCGGGATTACGACATGATGCCAAACGTCTGGCGCGCGTCGCCCTGGCCCGACACCGGCCTGCAAATCTCCTGGGATTCGGAATATATTAATTCCAGCTATAACGCCTCAGGGGTTCAAAGCCCGGCCGTCGACCAGCTTATTGCGCAGATCATTCGCTGGCAGGGCAACAAGGAAAAACTGCTGCCGCTGGGCCGGGCCCTCGACCGCGTGCTGACCTGGAACTATTACATGCTGCCGATGTGGTATATGGCGCAGGATCGCACCGCCTACTGGGATAAATTCTCCTTCCCGAAGACTCGCGCGATTTACTCATCCGGTTTCGAAAACTGGTGGTACGACGCCAACAAAGCGGTCAGACTTCCCGCGGACAGACGTTAAGGAATTAAGATGGGTGCATATCTGCTCCGCCGACTACTGCTCATCGTCCCCACCCTGTGGGCGATTATCACCATTAACTTTTTCATTGTGCAGATCGCTCCCGGCGGCCCGGTCGATCAAGCGATCGCGGCGATAGAGTTCGGCGATCGCGGCGGTCTGCCCGGAGCCGGAGACGGCGGGATGGCTGCCAGCCATGCGCGTACCGGCGTCAGCAACATCAGCGACGGCCACTATCGAGGTGGGCGCGGGCTGGACCCGGAAGTCATCGCCGAGATAACCCACCGCTACGGCTTTGATAAGCCTCTCCACGAGCGCTATTTTAAAATGCTCGGCGACTACCTGCGCTTTGATTTTGGCGACAGCCTGTTTCGCAGCTCATCGGTCGTGCAGCTGATCGGGGACAGCCTGCCGGTCTCTATCTCGCTGGGCTTGTGGAGCACGCTCATCATCTATCTGGTGTCGATCCCGCTGGGGATCCGCAAAGCGGTCAGCAACGGCAGTCATTTTGACGTCTGGAGCAGTACGCTGATTATTATCGGCTATGCGATCCCGGCCTTTCTGTTCGCCATTTTGTTGATCGTCATCTTTGCCGGCGGCAGCTATTTCGATCTCTTTCCGCTGCGCGGGCTGGTGTCAGCCAACTTCGACAGCCTGCCGTGGTATCAAAAAATCCTCGACTATCTCTGGCATATCACCCTACCGGTGCTGGCCACGGTGATCGGCGGTTTTGCCGCCCTCACCATGCTCACCAAAAACAGCTTTCTCGACGAAATTCGCAAGCAGTACGTCGTCACCGCTCGCGCAAAGGGCGTTAGCGAAAAGCAGATCCTGTGGGGCCACGTATTTCGCAACGCGATGCTGCTGGTGATCGCCGGTTTCCCGGCCACCTTTATCAGCATGTTTTTTACCGGCTCGCTGCTGATTGAAGTGATGTTCTCGCTGAACGGACTGGGGCTGCTGGGCTATGAAGCTACGGTATCTCGTGATTACCCGGTCATGTTCGGCACGCTGTATATTTTTACCCTGATTGGCCTGCTGCTGAATATCATCAGCGACATCAGCTATACGCTGGTCGATCCGCGTATCGATTTTGAGGGCCGCTAATGTCATTTTTCAGTCCCGTCAATCAGGCCCGCTGGGCGCGCTTTCGCCACAACCGCCGCGGCTACTGGTCGCTTTGGTTATTCTTAGTCATTTTCGCCTGCAGCCTGTGCGCCGAGCTGATTGCTAACGATAAACCGCTGCTGGTGCAGTACCGCGGCAGTCTCTACGTACCGTTATTAAAAAACTATAGCGAGAGCACCTTCGGCGGCCGCTTTGCTACTGCCGCCGACTATCAGGACCCGTGGCTGCAAAAACGGCTGGACGATAACGGCTGGGCCCTGTGGGCGCCGGTTCGCTTCGGCGCAACGACCATTAATTTCGCCACCGAAACCCCCTTCCCTTCGCCGCCGTCAAGGCTGAACTGGCTGGGCACCGATGCCAACGGCGGCGACGTGCTGGCGCGTATTCTGTACGGCACGCGCATTTCCATTCTCTTTGGCCTGCTGCTGACCTTCTTCTCCAGCGTGCTGGGGGTGATGGCCGGCGCCGTTCAGGGATATTACGGCGGAAAGATTGACCTCTGGGGACAGCGCTTTATCGAGGTCTGGTCGGGGATGCCGACCCTGTTTCTGATTATCCTGCTTTCGAGCGTCGTGCAGGCCAATTTCTGGTGGCTGCTGGCCATTACCGTGCTGTTCGGCTGGATGACGCTGGTCGGGGTCGTCCGCGCCGAGTTTCTGCGCACCCGCAACTATGATTATATCCGCGCCGCGCAGGCGCTCGGCGTTAGCGATCGCGCCATTATTCTGCGCCATATGCTGCCTAACGCTATGGTCGCCACCCTGACCTTCCTGCCGTTTATTCTGTGCAGTTCGATTACGACTCTGACCTCGCTGGACTTCCTCGGCTTCGGCCTGCCGCTGGGCTCTCCTTCGCTGGGCGAGCTGCTGTTGCAGGGTAAAAATAATCTTCAGGCGCCGTGGCTGGGCATCGCCGCCTTTCTGTCGGTAGCGCTCCTGCTGACGTTATTGATTTTTATCGGTGAAGCGGTTCGCGACGCTTTTGACCCAAGCAAGGCGGTGTAGCATGACGCAACCTCTGTTAGATATCGACAACCTTTCCATCGCCTTTCGCCAGCAGGGGGAAACCACCACCGTGGTCAGCGAGCTGTCGCTACGCATTGCGGTCGGTGAAACCCTGGCGCTGGTGGGCGAATCCGGCTCCGGTAAGAGCGTTTCCGCGCTGTCGATACTGCGGCTGCTGCCCTCGCCGCCGGTCAGCTACCCCACAGGGGATATCCGCTTTCACGGTCAGTCGCTGCTACACGCCGATGAACATACGCTGCGCGGCGTGCGCGGCAACCGCATCGCGATGATTTTTCAGGAGCCGATGGTTTCACTCAATCCGCTGCATACCCTCGAAAAACAGCTCTACGAAGTGCTCTCTTTGCATCGCGGGATGCGTAAAGAAGCGGCGCGCGGAGAGATCCTCGACTGTCTGGATCGCGTTGGGATCCGCAATGCGCCGCGGCGTCTGGCCGACTACCCGCACCAGCTCTCCGGCGGCGAACGCCAGCGGGTAATGATCGCCATGGCGCTGTTGACTCGTCCGGAGCTGCTCATCGCCGACGAACCCACGACCGCGCTGGATGTGTCGGTACAGGCGCAAATCCTCGCGCTGCTGCGCGAACTCAAGCAAGAGTTAAATATGGGGCTGCTATTTATCACCCATAACCTGAGCATCGTTCGTCAGCTTGCCGATCGCGTCGCGGTGATGCAGAACGGCCGCTGCGTGGAGCAAAACGGCTGCCGGGCACTATTCTCCGCAGCCGAACACCCTTACACCCGCCGCCTGCTGGACAGCGAGCCGTCGGGCGATCCCGTGCCCCTCGCGCCGGATGCGCCAGAATTACTGCGGGCGGAAAACTTAAGTATCGCCTTTCCGATCCGCAAAGGGCTTCTGCGGCGGGTGGTCGATCATAATCGCGTGGTTAACGCCCTCAGCTTTCAATTGCGCGCGGGAGAAACGCTGGGTCTGGTCGGCGAATCCGGATCGGGCAAGAGTACTACAGGGCTGGCGCTGCTGCGCCTGATTCATTCTGAAGGCGCAATCGTCTTTGACGGCGAGACGCTTCAGGGGCGCAGCCGTCGGCAGATGCTGCCGCTGCGTCGACGCATGCAGGTAGTCTTTCAGGATCCCAACTCATCGCTAAACCCACGGCTTAACGTTCTGCAAATTATTGAAGAAGGATTACGCGTCCATCAGCCAACGCTCACGCCGGCCGAGCGAGAGCAGGCGGTGATTCAGGCGATGCAGGAGGTCGGTCTCGATCCGCAATCCCGGCATCGCTACCCTGCCGCTTTCTCCGGCGGACAGCGCCAGCGCATCGCTATCGCCAGGGCGCTGGTCGTCAAACCGCAGCTAATCGTGCTGGATGAGCCCACCTCTTCGTTGGATAAAACCGTGCAGGCGCAAATTCTGACGCTGCTGAAGGCGCTACAGCAAAAGCATCAGCTGGCCTATATTTTCATCAGCCATGATTTGCGCGTCGTGCGTGCGCTTTGTCATCAGGTAATGGTGCTGCGGCAGGGAGAGGTCGTCGAGCAGGGTGAGTGCGAACGCGTGTTTACCGCTCCGCAACAGGAGTATACCCGTCAGCTGCTGGCGTTAAGCTGACGGTCAGAATGGGTTGTTGCCGGAGAACGGTTCTGCAATCGCCACGCCGAAATTTTTCAGCCGGCAGGTTGCCGCGAATTCGTCCTGACGATTAACAAACAGGCACGGTTCGCCCTCGCATTCAACAACGGAACTGTCGACTTCGATGTCGCTCAGCGCCTGGCTGAGTTTATGCATAACCGGCCAGGCCTTATCGCCATCGGGGCTAAGTAATTTCAACGCCACAAGGCTATTTTCGCTCTGAGCGCCGTTTTGCGGAATCGGTTCAACTCTTGAACCTGCAAAACCGGCCAGCCAGCGATAGCTCTGCGGCAGACGGTGTACGATAGAGAGTTGCAGTGTATTCACGTGTTTTCCCCGGAAGCAAAATACTTCACAATAATTTTACAACAATACTAACACATTATTGACAATTAGTCCTGTTCCTGCACCGAAAACGCTTACACCAGCGGCATAGCCGTGTTAGTGGTTTGTAATATAAAAGTTTATAATTGTGCAGAGTGAACATCTTCGGGCTATATGTACCCGTTTCTGTGATCTAAAACAACTTTTTTATCGCAATAATGCGACTAATTGAGCGATTTGATTTTACATAAAAGAAACAAATTGCTGAACAGAGAAGCCGGTTTCGGTTGATATGTATCAAAAAAGGGGGCGATATCGCCCCCTGGAAGTCGCTTATCGTGCGGCTTTTCGCCGCCGACTGGCATAGAGGTAGAACAGAATAGAGCTGCTGGCGCAGAAGGCGATGGAAATCAGCATTGGCCAGGCCGTGGTAAAGGTCGCCATCGACAGCAGCGCGCCGACAATAGCGCCAATCCCAAAGCGGAACGTCCCAGCCAGCGAGGAGGCCGTCCCGGCCATATGCGGAAACTCATCGAGAATAACCGCCATCGCGTTGGAGGAGACCATCGAAACGCAGCCGATGAAAGCCGCCACGCCAAACACCAGCGCCCAGAAGCCGACGTCAAACAGCGCGCACACCACCATCCATACCGCCATCGCAAACTGGATCCACAGCCCCGCGCGGAACATATTCAGCGCCCCAACCCGCCGCACAAACCGGCTGTTGATCATGGTCATGACAAACAGGAAAACCACGTTCAGCGCAAAATAGTAGCCAAAGTGCTGCGGTGAAACGTGGTTGATATTGATATAGACAAACGGGCCAGCGCTCAGAAACGAGAACATCCCGGCAAAGCTAAATCCGCTTGCCAGCATATAGCTCAGCACGCGCTTATGGCGAAACAGGGTGGCGAAGTTGCCAAGCGTAGTGCGAATATGAAATTTCTGTCGCCGTTCCGGCGGCAGGGTTTCGCTAATGAAAAATGCGATCATCGCCGACGCTAACAGGGCCGCCAGCGCGAGGATCCAGAAGATCGCATGCCAGCTAAACCATACCAGCACCGCTCCGCCGACCATCGGCGCCACCAGCGGCGCAACGGTGGTGACCAGCATGACGAACGACATCATCCGCGAGAACTCTTCCTTGGGATAGATATCGCGCATCAGGGCGTTAATCACCACGCTTGCCGCTGCGGCTGCCAGGCCGTGGAAAAAGCGCATGGTAATCAGCATATCGATAGTCTGCGACAGCGCGCAGGCCACCGCCGCCGCGGCAAAAATGAGCGTCCCGCCTAGTATCACCGGTTTACGGCCAAGACTATCCGCCATCGGGCCATATAAAAGCTGGCCTAGCGCAAAGCCCAGAATATAGGTACTGAGCGTCATCTGCGCGCTGCCGTCCGGCACATTAAACTGGGCCGCAATCACCGGCAGCGCCGGAAGATACATATCAATCGACAGCGGCATTAACATGGCCAGCAGGCCAAGAATAAACACAATCCCTAATGAAGAATTCTGCTTTGCCGTCACGTTTTACTCCGCGCATGTTGGCCGCCGACGCTGGCGACTTCTTCTGCCGTCAGCGGACGATATTCACCCGGCGCCAGCGAAGCATCCAGCGCAATGTCGCCAATGCGTTCGCGATGCAGGCCAACCACATGATTCCCCACGGCGGCAAACATCCGCTTAACCTGATGGTAACGCCCTTCGCTAATGGTCAGGCGGACTTCGGTCGGTGTCACCACTTCCAGCACCGCAGGCCTGGTCAGCTCTTTCTCATTATGCAGCTGAACGCCTTTAGCAAACTGCCCGGCAGTGGAGTCATCAACCGGATTTTCCAGCGTCACCAGATAGGTTTTTTCGCAATGGTGGCGCGGAGACGTAATGCGGTGCGACCACTGACCATCGTCGGTCATCAGCACCAGACCGGTGGTGTCGATATCCAGACGACCGGCAGCATGCAGCTTGTGCGCCACCGGCTCATCGAGGAAATAGAGTACCGTCGGATGATCCGGATCGTCGGTAGAACAAACGTAACCCTGCGGCTTGTTGAGCATAAAGTAGCGCGGGCCGTTCTGCTGAACCAGCGTATTGCCGTCATACTCGACGTCATGCTCCGGCTGAAGCTTGAAGGAGGAGTCTTTTACAATTTCGCCGTCCACGGTAACGCGGCTGCCGCGGATTTCACGCCCGGCAATAGCCCGACTAACGCCAAGTTGCTGAGCGATAAACTTATCAAGTCGCATGAGATTTTTTTAGCCTGTACAAGTGCTGGAGCGGGCAACGCGCCCGAAAAAGAAGAATTTCATGGGGTAGTATAACGGGCTATTAACACCACTCAAGGGAAAAGATTCGTGGCATACTATTCGCGAGTTAATTAACCGCCATAAATTCATGACATTTACATTACGTCCCTACCAAAAAGAGGCGGTCGACGCCACGCTCGCCTGGTTTCGCCGCCATCATGAACCTGCCGCGATTGTCCTGCCAACAGGCGCAGGTAAAAGCCTGGTCATTGCTGAACTCGCACGCCTGGCGCGCGGTCGCGTGCTGGTGCTGGCGCACGTAAAAGAGCTGGTGGCGCAGAACCACGCCAAGTATTGCGCGCTCGGTCTGGAAGCGGATATTTTCGCCGCGGGCCTTAAACGGAAAGAGAGCCACGGTAAAGTGGTCTTTGGCAGCGTGCAGTCGGTAGCCCGTAACCTTGACCAGTTTCAGGGGGAGTTCTCGCTGCTGATCGTCGACGAGTGTCACCGCATCGGCGACGATAATGACAGCCAGTATCAGCAGATTATCAGCCACCTTCAGCAGGTCAATCCGCATCTGCGCCTGCTGGGGCTGACCGCAACGCCGTTTCGCCTGGGTAAAGGTTGGATTTATCAGTTTCACTATCACGGCATGGTGCGCGGTGATGAAAAAGCGCTGTTTCGCGACTGCATTTATGAACTGCCGCTGCGCTATATGATTAAGAATGGCTACCTGACGCCGCCGGAGCGGCTGGACATGCCGGTGGTTCAATACGACTTCAGCCGTTTACAGGCACAAAGTAACGGCCTGTTCAGCGAAGCCGATCTGAATCACGAGCTGAAAAAGCAGCAGCGCGTCACGCCGCATATCGTCAGCCAAATCGTTGAATTCGCCGAAACGCGCAAAGGGGTGATGATTTTCGCCGCCACCGTTGAACACGCCCGTGAAGTGACCGGGTTGCTTCCGCAGGGCGAGGCGGCTCTTATCACCGGTGAAACGCCAGGGCCGGAGCGCGATCGCATCATCGAAGCGTTTAAAGCGCAGCAGTACCGCTATCTGGTTAACGTCGCGGTGTTGACGACCGGCTTTGATGCGCCGCATGTCGATCTGATCGCCATCCTGCGCCCGACCGAGTCGGTGAGCCTTTACCAACAGATCGTCGGCCGTGGCCTGCGCCTGGCGCCGGGTAAAACTGACTGCCTGATTCTCGATTACGCCGGCAATCCGCACGACCTGTATGCCCCTGAAGTGGGAACGCCGAAGGGAAAAAGCGACAACGTTCCGGTCCAGGTTTTTTGTCCGGCATGCGGTTTCGCCAATACCTTCTGGGGAAAAACTACCGCTGACGGCACGCTGATTGAACACTTTGGCCGCCGCTGCCAGGGCTGGTTTGAGGATGACGAAGGCCATCGTGAACAGTGCGATTTTCGTTTTCGCTTTAAAAACTGCCCGCAGTGTAACGCGGAAAACGATATCGCCGCCCGCCGCTGCCGCGAGTGCGATACCATTCTGGTCGACCCCGATGACATGCTGAAAGCCGCGCTGAAGCTCAAAGATGCGCTGGTGCTGCGCTGTAGCGGTATGGTTCTTCAGCACGGTGCGGATGACAAAGGCGCCTGGTTAAAAATCACCTATTACGATGAAGATGGCGCGGATGTTAGTGAGCGCTTCCGCCTGCATACGCCCGCCCAGCGTACCGCCTTTGAGCAGCTCTTTATCCGACCGCATACCCGAACGCCGGGCGTGCCGCTGCGCTGGATAACGCCTGCCGATATCCTCGCCCAGCAGGCGCTTCTGCGCCACCCGGACTTTGTCGTTGCCCGCATGAAGGGGCAATACTGGCAGGTCCGGGAGAAAGTGTTTGATTATCAGGGGCGATTCCGCCGGGCCAACGAACTGCGCTAATCGTCCTCAGGACTGAGGTTTTGGTTGCTGCAAAAACGCAGGGCGGCTATAATGCCGCCCGCTTTTGCATTCGCGAAGCAGATAATCTGCCTGCTGCTGGGTCGCCTGTAGCAGGATTTATATATAGAGAGACGTCAATGTTTACTATCAACGCAGAAGTACGTAAAGAGCAGGGTAAGGGTGCGAGCCGCCGCCTGCGTGCAGCTAACAAATTCCCGGCCATCATCTATGGCGGCGAAGCTGCGCCAGTAGCAATCGAACTGGATCACGACAAAGTGTGGAACATGCAGACCAATGCAGAGTTCTACAACGAAGTTCTGACCATCGTTGTTGATGGCAAAGAAGAGAAAGTTAAAGCTCAGGCTGTTCAGCGTCACCCGTTCAAGCCGAAGCTGTCCCACATCGACTTCGTTCGCGCTTAATCGCTCGCTGAAAGTTGTATGGCAAACGCCCCGCTCCGCAAGGTTCGGGGCGTTTTGTTTATTAGGCGAGTAGCGTTGAGGCATTCAGCTCGAGATGCTGCAACAGCATAATCGTTTTCGCATCGACGATTTCTCCTTCGCGAATAGCCTGCAGCGCTTTTTCCAGCGGCCACTCCAGCACTTCGATATCTTCTCCCTCCGTCGCCAGGCCGCCACCGTCGCTGTGCCGATCGTCGGCAGAGTATTCAGCGATGAAAAAGTAAAGCTTCTCCGTCACCGAACCGGGACTCATGTAAGCGGTAAATACCGGCTCGATCCGGGTGACGCGAAAACCGGTCTCTTCTTCGGCCTCGGCAACGATGCGTTCTTCCGGAGAAGCGTCATCCAGCAGTCCTGCGGCGGCTTCGATCAAAAACCCATCATGACCGTTAATCCATACCGGAAAGCGAAACTGACGGACCAGCACTACCGTTTGCTTTTCACGATTGTAGAGCAGGATCACCGCGCCGTTGCCGCGATCGTAAGCTTCCCGACTCTGCTCCTGCCAGCGCCCGTCACGGCGCAGTAGTTCAAAGGTATATTTCTTGAGCGTGTACCAGTTGTCCGATAATAGCGTTTCGCGGATATGGCGAACGCGCGGTGCGTCAGCGTGCATGTTTTTCCCCTTTTAGGTGACAGCGAGCAACATAACATGCATAATCGTGCACAAACAAGATCACTCATGAAGGTATTTTGATGCTTGCCAGCCAGAGAAAACAGCAGATTTTGCAGATCCTCGCTGAGGAAAAACAGGTGATGTCAGGCGATCTTAGCCAGCGCTTCAGCGTCTCAGAAGACTCTATTCGCCGGGATCTGCGGGAGCTGGCAGCGGAAGGCAAACTGCAGCGCGTGCACGGCGGGGCGCTGCCGGTATCCGAAGCCATCGCGCCTATTGAAACAAGAAAGAACGTGCAGATGGCCTCAAAGTTAACTATTGCCCAGCGCGCGGTTGAGCTTATTCAGCCCGGTCAGGTGGTGATTATCGACGGAGGCACGACTACCGGAGAGATGGTGCGCCTGCTGCCCGATAACCTCGCGTGTACCGTGGTCACCCATAGCCCGGGAATTGCCGTCGCGCTGGTGGAGAAACCGCTTATCGAGGTGATTCTGATCGGCGGCCGGTTGTTTAAGCATTCGGTCGTCAGCGTCGGGGCCGCGGCCCTTGAAAGCATTTCCCGCATCAATGCCGATCTGTTTTTCATGGGCGTTACCGGCGTGCACCCGCGGGCGGGATTAACCACCGGTGATTATGAAGAAGCGGGCATCAAGCGCGCGCTTGCGGCGCGGGCAGCCGAAACGGTGGTGATGGCGTCGCAAGAAAAGCTGAACTCCGCTTCGGCCTTTGCTATCGGCGAGCTGGGGGGCGTCAGTACGCTGATCGTGGATACGACTCTCGACGAGGCGCTGCGACAGCAGCTAACCCTGAATGGGGTGGAAATCCTCTACGCGCTGTAGGGCGGGTCTGACGCTAAAAAAATCCCGACTCGGCGTCGGGATTTTGCATTTTAATTTCCGCCAGAAGTGCGGCGCTGGAGCTGATCGCGCAGATTCGGCGGCGTGCCTTTAATGGTTAAGGTATCCGTAGCCGGATCCCAGAACACCCGCTCGCCCAGCAGCATAGCGTCAAAGTTGATGGTTAACCCGCCGCCGCTGCCGGCAAACTTGGTTAACTGACGCAAAGTGCTGCGATCCGCCGGGAAGCTCTCTTCCAGCTCGTAACCTTGCTCGGCGGTAAATTCCTGGAAGGTCTTCTCGCTGACGCCAGCCAGCTCTTTGGACAGCGATTCCAGTTCGATTTCCTCACCGGCCTCCAGCTGTTCGTTGCAGTAGCTGTATACCTGCTGACGTACGTTCTGACGTTCAGATTTGTCCAGCTGCGCATCGGCGGCGAAATCATCCAGCGCCTGCAGCAGGCCGCGATTTTGCGCTTTCGCATTCAGCCCTTCGCTGGCGCCGAGGAAGTCCATGAAGAAATCCGCTACTTTGCGCCCTACCCGCCCCTTCAGGAAGGTCAAATAGCGCGTTGACTCCGGGTTGGTTTCCCATTCGGTTAAATCAATACGCGCGACGATGTCAGCGTGATTGATATCCAGATAATGGGTAGAGCTGATATCCAGCTCTTCGTTGACGCGCATGCTGCTTAAGTTATTCAGCACCGCCACCATCAGGTATTCCACCGCCAGATAGCGATACTGGCAAAACAGCACGATCCCGCCTTCAGCAAAAGGGTATTTTGCCAGTTCGTCACGCAGGCGCCCGGTAGCGGCGCGGCTGAACGGCAGGAACTCTTCTTCGCCTTTACGCTGCCCGCGCAGCGCCTGCGCCAGCTCGCTCTCTTCAGTAAACAGGCCATAGGCTTTATTTTTTGCGCTGTAGACACGATGCAGCTCAGCCATCATCTCAACAACCGTCGCCGTCGGCTCCAGCAACGATTCGCGCAGCACCAGTTCCAGATTTTGTTCATCACGTTTGATTAACTGATGCAGGGCAATCTGGTCGATATCCAGACTCATGTTAAACTCTCCTTTTAGACCGGGCGGTATTCAACCACCGCCGGGGCGACGACGCAACCGCCGCGTGACTCTTTGCGAGCGAAGCCGCGCGCTTTTGCGTCATGGCGAAAAAATGCGGAAAAAAAGCTTCTGCTACGGTAATATGTTGCCCTTTCACGAACAAACAGATTTTGAGTTTATGCCGCAATTATCCCGCTATAGCGATGAACACGTCGAACAGCTGCTCAGCGAGCTGACGAGCGTTCTGGAAACACATAAAGCGCCCGTTGACCTTTCACTGATGGTATTGGGCAATATGGTGACTAACCTGATTAACAGTAGCGTCGCGCCGGCGCAGCGTCAGGCCATCGCCCGTTCTTTTGCCCAGGCGCTGCAGTCATCTATCAACGACGATCCAGCGCACTAAGGATAACGAACAACAGTATATGGTGACTCTTCGTCAGCCCTACCGAGAAAAAGTCTCCCAGATGGTCAGCTGGGGACACTGGTTCGCCCTTTTCAACATGTTGTTGGCTATGGCGCTCGGCAGTCGCTATCTGTTTGTCGCCGACTGGCCAACGACGCTTGCCGGGCGCCTTTTTTCGTACGTCAGCCTCGTTGGTCACTTCAGCTTCCTGGTCTTTACCAGCTATGTGCTGATTCTTTTCCCGCTAACGTTTATCGTTGTCTCTCAGCGCTTAATGCGCTTTATCTCGGTGGTTCTCGCGACCATCAGCATGACGCTGCTGTTGATCGACAGCGAAGTATTCACCCGTTTCCACCTGCATCTTAATCCCTTTGTCTGGGAACTGGTCATTAACCCCGATCAGAACGAGATGGCGCGCGACTGGCAGCTGATGTTTATCAGCGTCCCGATCATCTTCCTTCTGGAAATGCTCTTTGCGACCTGGAGCTGGCAGAAACTGCGCAGCCTGACGCGCCGCCGCCACTATGCCCGGCCCGTTGCGTGGTTCTTCTTTATTTCTTTTATCAGTAGCCACCTGGTCTATATCTGGGCGGATGCCAATTTCTATCGCCCGATAACCATGCAGCGGGCCAATCTGCCGCTTTCCTATCCAATGACGGCGCGCCGTTTTCTGGAAAAACACGGCCTGCTCGACGCGCAGGACTATCAGCGCCGTCTGGTAGAACAAGGCGCGCCGGAAGCCGTTTCGGTGCAGTACCCGCTTAGCGAACTGCGTTACCGCGATCTCGGTACCGGTTATAACGTGCTGCTGATTACCGTCGATAATCTTAACTACTCGCGCTTTGAGCAAAACATGCCGGCGCTGACCGGGTTCGCGAAAGAAAACGTTAACTTTACCCAGCATATGAGCTCCGGTAACACTGCCGACAGCGGCATGTTTGGCCTGTTCTATGGTATTTCGCCGAGCTATATGGACGGCGTCCTGTCAGCGCGTATCCCCGCAGCGCTGATTACGTCGCTGAATCAGCAGGGCTATCAGTTGGGCCTGTTCTCTTCTGACGGCTTTAGCAGCCCGCTGTACCGCCAGGCGCTGCTGTCCGATTTCTCGCTGCCGGCGGCGAAAGCGCAAAGCGACGAGCAGACGGCAAACCAGTGGATAAACTGGCTGGACCGCTACGCCCAGGATGAAAACCGCTGGTTCTCATGGGTTGCGCTCAACGGCACCACTCTTGATAACGGGCAGCAGCAAAACTTTGTCCGGCGCTACGCCAGCGCCGCTGGCGCGGTCGATACGCAAATTGGTCGCGTGCTGAATGCGCTGCGCGAAGCGGGCAAGCTGGACAACACGGTGGTTATTGTGACGGCGGGCCACGGCATGCCGCTGAACCCACAGCATGACGCGTTTGGCTGGTCGCGCGAAGAGCTTCAGGTTCCGTTGGTGATCCATTGGCCTGGCACCCCGGCCCAGGAGATCGCTACGCTGACCGATAATAAAGACGTGATGACGACGCTGATGCAGCGCTTACTTCACGTCTCCACACCGGCGAATGAGTATTCGCAAGGTGAAGACCTGTTTAGCGCCGCCCGCCGCCGCACCTGGGTTACCGCAGCCAATAGCGATACGCTGGCCATTACCACGCCGAAGGTTACCGTCGTGCTCAATCACAACGGTACCTACAGAACATGGAACAGCGACGGCGAGAAAATTAAAGATCAAAAACCGCAGCTCAGCTTGCTGCTGCAGGTGCTGACCGATGAAAAACGCTTTATCGCTAACTGATTGATTATTTATAAATCAATCAGTCATTTCCCGGCTTGCATTCGCCCGGGGAACGGGTAATATTGTTCCCCACGAATCGGCACGTAGCGCAGCCTGGTAGCGCACCGTCATGGGGTGTCGGGGGTCGGAGGTTCAAATCCTCTCGTGCCGACCAAATAATCCCAGTAAAACCAGCCTCTTAAGGCTGGTTTTTTTATGCCTGTTTTTCGAGCGGGGTGAAATTGGGGTGTTTCGTTCAGCGCAGAGGCTTACAGATACTGCCGCCGTTTCAGATAGCGAACAAGCCTCCTGCTACCGGACATACATTCGTGGCATCGCGCTCCGGGCATCTGCTGAAAGATTTTCGACATATCAAGCCGACCGTTTCCCGTCAGGATGTAAATGCAGTGACGCGCCAGTTGAGAGAATGCGCTGCACGTTGTCCAGTATCGGCAGACCTGGCTGATGACTTCTTCTTTCTTTTTTATTTCTGTCCAGCGTCAGGCGCTACGATCGTGGCCGCCACCGGGTTCATTATTCACTCACCTCCCCCGCGTCATACCCCTCTTCATCCGTGCGGCCGGCTGCCGGGACACCGGCGCTGAATATCTGCGCCGGCAGCCTGAAGTTGCGCAGCTTCAGCAGCGCCAGCGGACCGTCGCCCAGCTCCGTACGCAGCAGCCACTGCAGCTGCCGCCTGTCCGGCGCGGTGACGGTCAGCCGGTACAGCCCGTCCCCCGCTTTCTGCCGCGCCATCGGCTCCAGCATCCGGATGACGCCCCACGGGCCGCTGTGGTTTGCATACAGACGGCTTCCCGCCGTCGTTGACGTCCAGGTCAGCATCGCCCCCGGTTTATTCATCACCCCCGGCCAGCGGAAGCGCTGCCAGTCGGCCAGCTGGTTAAAATAGTGCAGCGT